>NZ_JAKTNT010000001.1:0-106633 GCF_022760925.1 Thermus hydrothermalis
AGCCCTGACTAAACTGACCGGTAAGGTGGTCCAAATTTAGGGCCGCAGTACATATCGTTTGCGGACGGGGATAAGCTGGTATGAGGCGAAGGCAGCCATTCTTCGGGACGCCATCCGAGCCTATCTGGCACACCCCTCCTATGAACTCATCCCAACTGCGTAAGTCCTATCACCGTTGTACCGCAAGCCGCGGCTCTCCAATCCCTCCCGAAGCATCGAGAGGCTAAATGGTTGTTGTTGGAAGGGCTACGTCTTGGGCCAGGCGGAGAGGGGCTGGGGGCCTCCTTGGAGGTCGGTTCTCGGCGAGGGAAGCCGCGCTTGCCCATGTCAATTCGACACCTCAAGGGAGTTTGCAAGGCAAGCTCCGTAGGCCTTGACGCCCCCTAGTACCTGTTATATAACAGGTGTAGGGGGATCCTATGAAACTGCCTCCCGGGCAACAGCGGGTGCTCAAGGCCGCGGCGGAGATGGTCCAGGAGGGCTTCTCCCCCACGGCCCACGACCTCACGCGCCTCCTCGGCCTGCGGCCCCAAACCCTGCGGCAACACCTCGAGGCCCTGGAGAAAAAGGGCCTCCTCCGCCTCCACCCCGCCGGCCACGGCCGCCCCACCCACCTGGAGCTCACCCCCGAGGGCCTCCTGGTGGCGGGGGCGGCCATCCCCTTGGTGGGCCGCATCCCCGCAGGCCCCTTGGAGGAGGCCATGGAGGAGGCGGAGGGCCTCCTGGCCCTTCCGGGAAGGCCGGGCCTCTTCGCCCTGGTGGTGGAGGGGGACAGCATGGCGGAGTACCTCCTGGAGGGGGACGTGGTGGTGGTGGAGCGGGGGCCCAAGCCCAGGCGGGGAGAGGTGGCGGCGGTCCTCCACCAGGGGCGGACCACCTTGAAGTACGTCTACCTCGAGGGGGACGAGGTGGTCCTCAGGCCCCACAACCCCGCCTACCCCACCCTGCGCCTCCCCGCAGGGGAGGTGGAGGTGCAAGGGGTCTTCCGCTTCCTCCTGCGGGGACGGGAGGCCTTGGAGGCCCTAAGGATCCTGCGGAGGCTCTAGATGGTGGCCGCCGCCCTCTTCCGCCCCTGGCCCGTTTGGCTCCTCGGGCGGGAACGGCCCGAGCTCCAAGACCTCCCCCTGGCCCTGCACCGGGGCGGGCGGGTGGTGGCCCTCTCCCCCAAGGCCCGCCGCCTCGGGGTGCGGGAGGGGATGGGGGTGGAGGTGGCCCGGATGCGGGCGGCGGGCCTCGCCCTCCTCCCCTACCCCGCCCACGCCGCCCCCGCCTGGCGGGCCCTCCTCCAGGAGCTTTACCGCCTCACCCCCTGGGTGGAGCCCCTGGAGGAGGGGACGGTCCTCCTCGGGCTCGCCCCCGCCGAGGCCCGGCTCCTGGCGGAGGGGTACGGGGTGCGGGTGGGGGTGGCCGCCTGGCGGGAGGTGGCCCTCCTGGCCGCCTGGGCCGCCCGGGAGGGGGAGGCCCGGGTGGTGGCGGAAGGGGCGGAGCGGGCCTTCCTGGCCCGGCTTCCCCTCCACTTCCTGAGGGGGGTGGGGCTTGGCCTCGAGGGGCTCGGGAAGCTCAGGCTTCTGGGGCTCAAGCGGGTGGGCGAGCTCCTCGCCTGGAGCCCCGCCCAGCTTCGCGCCTACCTCCCGGAAGGGGAAAGGCTTCTCCCCTACCTCCACGGCCCCTGGCACCGGGGGGTGGCCCGCTTCCCCGAGGCGCCCCAGGTGGAGGCCAGGGCCCCCTTGGACCCCCAGGGGGAGGTGGGGGTGGACCTCCTGGAGCACCTGGCCCGGAGGCTCCACCAAAGGCTCGCCGGCCGGGCCGCCCTTTGGGTGGCGGTGGAGGCGGTGGGGGCGGGGCTTCGCTTCCGGGGGGAGCACCTGGCCAAAGCCCCCTTGCGGGAGGAGAAGGAGGTGCGGCTCGCCCTGGAGCTGGCCTTCCGGCGGAGCGGGGCCTGGGGGATGCCCCTGGAGGAGGTGCGGGCGGCGGCCTCGGGCCTCCACCGCCCCGCCCACCAGGAGGGGCTTTTCCGCCGGCCGGGGGCCGGGCTCGGCCCCCTCTTGGCCCGCTACCCGGGGGCGCTTTTGCGGGTGGAGGTCCTGGACCCGGAGGCCCTGGCCCCGGAATGGGGCTTCCGCTACCGGAGCCTGGAGGTGGAGGATGCGGCTTTACCTGGTGCCCCTCACGGTCCTCGTTCAGGAGGGGAAACCCCGGTGGGTGGTCTGGGGCAGGAAGCGGCGGGTGGTGCGCCTCCTGGACCGCTGGCGGGCCGGCGGGCGCTGGTGGCGCCTTGAGCCCGGGCGGGACTACTTCCTCCTGGAGGTGGAGGGAGGCCTCCTCCTGGAGGTCTACCGGGAGGGGGAAGGATGGGTGCTGAGCCGGGTCCTGGACTAGCCCTGCTCTGGACGGAGTCCTACTTCGGCCGAGGGGTTTCCTCCCCGGAGAGGCTTTTGGAGGTGGCCTCGGCCCTGGGCCACACCCACCTGGCCCTCACGGACTGGCGCTCCCTCACCGGGGGCGTGCGCCTATACCAGCGGGCGAAGGCCCTGGGGGTGGTGCCCCTCCTGGGGGCGGGGCTTCCCCTCAAGACCCCGGAGGGCACCTTCCCCGTCCTCCTCCTGGCGGGGAGCCGGGAGGGGTACGCCCGGCTTTCCGCCCACCTGACCCAGGCCCTGGCGGAAGGGAGCCTGCCCCTGGAAGCCCTCCTCGAGGCCAACGAGGACCTCGTCCTCCTCACGGGGGGAAGGGAGGGCTTCCCAAGCCGCCTCCTGGCGCAAAGGCGCCTGGAGGCCTTGGATCGCCTCCTAAAGGCCCTGCGGGCGGCCTTCGGGGAGCGGCTTTTCCTCTCCCTCTACCACGCCCGCCTCCCGGGGGACGACCGCCGGGCCCGGGTGCTCCGGGCCCTGGCCCAGGACCGGGGCCTGCCCTACGTGGCGGCCCTCGAGGTGCGCCAGGCCACGCCGGACCTCTACCCCCTCCTGGACGCCCTCACCTGCGCCCGGCTGGGGGTGAGCGTGGAAGAGCCCCATCCGGAAAGGCCCCGGAACGAGGCCCTGGCTCTGCCCAGCCGGGAGGAGGCCCTGGACCGCCTCCCCTTCCCCGAAGCCTGGGCCAACGCCCGGGCCCTGGGGGAGGCCCTGGCCTTCCCCCTCCTGCCCGAAAGGAGCCTGGACCCTCCCGTCCCCCTCCCCCCGGGGCGCACCCCCATGGGGGAGCTCGCCCGCCTGGCCTGGGAGGCCTTGGAGCGCCGCTACCCCCACAGGCCCGCCTACCGGGAGCGCCTCAGGGAGGAGCTCGCCACCGTGGAGGCCTTGGGCCTCGCCGGCTTCTTCCTCCTGGCCCACGGAGTGGCGGCCTGGGCCCGGGCCCGGGGCATCCTGGCCTCCGCCCGGGGGAGCGCCGTGGGGAGCCTCCTCGCCCACCTCCTGGACCTCACCCCTGTGGACCCGGTGGCGGAGGGCCTCCTCTTTGAGCGCTTCCTCCACGGGGGGATGAAGGCCCTGCCGGACATAGACCTGGACCTGGCGAGCCGCCGCCGGGAGGAGGTGATCCGCCACCTGGAGGAGGCCTACGGGGCCCAGGAGGCCATGGCCGTCGCCTACGTCACCTACCGCCTGCCCTTGGCGGTGCAGGACCTGGGGCGGGCCCTGGGCCTGCCCGCCCCCTTGCGGAACCGCCTCACCCGGGCCCTGGGCCGGGACTTCCGCCACCTTCCCCCCCACCGGGCGGGGGAGGCGGAGCCCCTCTTTCGGGAGGTGCTGGGGGAGGCCCCCGTGAAGGACCTCCTCCTTTCCCTCCTCGCCCGCATGGAGAAGGGGCAGGTGCGCCACCTCACCCCCCACGTGGGCGGGGTGGTGGTGGCCCCCGGTCCCCTCACCCGCTACGCCCCCGTGGTGCGGAGCGCAGGGGGGATCCGGCTCCTCACCCTGGACAAGGACGACCTCGAGGCCCTAGGCCTGGTGAAGCTGGACCTCCTGGGCCTGCGCACCCTCTCGGCCCTGGAGCGGGCCCGGGAGGAGGTCTTCCGCCTGGAGGGGGTCTGGCTGGACCTGGAGCGCCTTCCCCAGGAGGAAGGGGTGTACCGCCCCCTCTGGCGGGGGGAAACCCTGGGGGTCTTCCAGTTGGAAAGCCCTGCCCAGACCGCCATGAGCCGGAAGCTCCGCCCGAGGAGCCTGGAGGACCTGGCCCACCAGATCGCCTTGGTCCGCCCGGGGCCCATCCAGTCGGGGACGGTGCGCCCCTACCTGGCCCGGCGCCTGGGCCAGGCGGCGAAGCCCCCCCTGCCCCCCGCCCTGGAGCCCATCCTGGGGAAGACCCACGGGGTCCTCCTCTTCCAAGAGCAACTCCTCCGCCTCCTCCACCACGGGGCGGGGATGGACTGGCCGGAGGCGGAGGCCTTCCGCAAGGCGGTGGCCAAGGCCCGGGACGAGGAGGACCTCCGCCCCTTGCGGGAGCGGTTCTTGCGGGGCCTAGCGGCCACCTTGGGCCTTGCGGGGGAGGAGGCGGAGGGGCTATGGCGCATGGTGGAGGGCTTCCGGGGGTACGGGTTCACGGAGAGCCACGCCCTGGCCTTCGCCCGCCACGCCTACGCCACGCTATGGCTCAAGGCCCACTACCCGGCGGAGTTCCTGGCGGGCCTCCTCTCCGAGGCTCCCGGCATGTGGCCCCTCGCCACCCTGCGCCAGGAGGCGAGGCGGCTGGGGGTGCCCCTTCTGCCCCTCTGCGTCAACCGCTCGGGCCTCCACTACCGGGTGGAGGTCCAAGGGGGGGTGAAGGCCCTCCGCCCACCCCTCACCGCCGCCAAAGGGGTTTCGCCGGAGGTGGCCCGGGCCATCCTGCGGGAGAGGCTTCGGGGCCCCTTCCGCTCCTTAGAGGAGTTCCGCGCCCGCCTGGACCTCCCCCAGGACATCCTCCTCTCCCTGGCCCGGGCGGGGGCCTTTGACGGCCTCCACGAACGGCGGGAAGCCCTCTTCCGCGCGGGCCTTCCCCGCCAAGGCCCCCTTCTGGGGGAAGGGATAACGCCCCCGCCCCTCCCCTCCCTAGGGGCCGGGGAGCGGCTTGCCCTGGACCTCGAGGCCAAGGGGTTTTCCGAGCTCCCCCTCCACCCCATGGACCTCCTCCGGGGGAGGCTGGAGGAGCTCGGGGCCACCCCCATCCCCCTCCTCCGCCCCGGGCCCGCCCTCACCGCCGGGCTCGTGGTGGCCAAGCAGAAGCCCCCCACCGCCCAAGGCCACGCCTTTTACGTCCTCGAGGACGGCCCCCACCGCCTCCAGGCGGTCATCCCCCCGGAGGTGTGGGCGAGGCGCTACCCCACCCTGCGGGACGCCCGGGTTTTGCTGGTGCGGGGGGTTCTGGAAGGAGGGGCTTTGCGGGTGGAAGAGGTATGGGACCTTGGGGAAGCGTAGGCCTGCCCCTCGAGGGCCCGGCTAAAAACCGGAGGCTTATCCGCCCCGCTAGCCCCGTGCCCGCCGCACCAACTCCTCCACCCTGGGGTCCCAGACAAGGGAGAAAGGCCCCTCTACCTCCACCAGGTGGAAGGCGGGGTGCTTCGGGTTAAGGACCAGGTTCCACCCCTCAGGCACCAGCACCGAGGGTACAAGGAAAGCAAGGGCGCCCTCCTCCACCAGAAGGCGTCTGCCGACTTCCTGGGTTTCGGGAGGATGAGGGAGGGCCCTCCAGTTCGGCGGGATTTCCGCCCGGACAACCTCGGACGAGGGCACCTCTAGGCGAAAGTAGACGTAGCTCTCCAAGGAGGCTACCTCCAGGGCGTAGGCTAACCACTCCAGCACGCTCAGGGCCAGGTGCTCGCTGGCGTAGACTGCGGGAACACCTTTGGGGTTCCAGCGCCCGCCCCGGAGCGCCGCGCCGCGGCCCGAGAAGGCCTCCGGGGCATAGTCCGCCTTCACGAGACGGTAGGCTCGCAAACCCGTCTCCCTACAGGTACACCCCCTCCTCCAGGTTGTCCAGGAGGTCAAGGGTGGCCTCGAGGCCGGCTTCGTTGACCGCAAGGTCCAGGGGGCGCTTCCCGCCCAGGGCGGGGTTTGGGGTGAGGAGGAAGCGCCGAGCCCGCTCCGGGTCGCCGTGGAAGAGGAGGGCCCGCTCGTAAAGGCGGTAGAGGCGGTAGAGGCGGTCGGAGAGCTCCGGGGAAAGCCGCGCCCCCTGGCGTTGGAGGGTCCTGGGGGTGGTGCGGAGGAGGCGGGCCAGGGTGGTTTGGGGAAGTCCGAGGTTCTTTTGCAGTTCTAGGAGCGCCTCCTTGGGCAAACCCTCTTCCAGGAGGGTCGCACGCGCCACAGGATCGGGTGGGAGAACCATAATGGTATTGTCGCAAGTTATGCGACAAAGAGCAAGGGCTGCCCGCCGTATGCCCCTCCCCTTAGGTTTTCAACCTAACGCCCCCCAAAGCCCTCAGGACTCCCACCCTTGCCTCCCGTAACCCCTGCAAACGCTCGTCCGCCAGGGCATCCCATGCCCCTTCGCCCATCGCCATACCCCCCTCCATGGGATGGCAATGCGGGCTGGACCTCGGCAAGTACCTCGCCTCCCCCCTCGGCACCCCGTGTATTCCGCCGGCGGGCCCAGAGCGAAACCGCCCCCGTCCAGGGAGTCCACCCCTACCTCGTCAGGCGCACCTGCCGGGTCCGCTTCCACCCGCAACCCGTCCTCCGGAGGTGGCGGGCCAGGGTGCCCGGGGGTTAGGGCCACGCCAAAGCGCTCAGGAGGGCCTCGGAGAGCTTTGCCAACCTGAAGGTACGGTCCTCCTTGAGCCTTTCCCGGAAGCGGCCATCCCGGGGGTGAGCTTGGACCCTGCACCTCGGGGTTTGCGGTGGAGGAACCCGGGGATGCCCTCGGCGAGGGGTTGGTGGGGGATGGGGGTGGAAGGGGAGAGCGATGCGGGGGGCGGGCCATCCTGCGTTGGCCAGGCGGACCATCCACGCCTAGGTGCGGGTCTTCTTCTGCGCCTTGGCGTCCTGGGAGAGGCGCAGGGATCCTTGGCCTTCCTCGGAGGTCAGGTGGTCCTGAGGGGTGCCGCTGGGTTGGGATTGTAGGGCTTGCGGCCTGGCATCCCCCGACTTCCTTGCGAAGTAGTCCTGGCCTCGTTCCGCAAAGGCCCTTGCGGTATTGAACGAGCACGGGCAAGCCCTGCCTGAGGCAGGCCTGCCCCTCCTTCCCCAAAGCCCGTCCCAGGGCTAAACTACTCGTATCCCTTTCCTGCCATGCTGCGAACCCTAGGAACCCTCTCCCTAGAAACCCCTCAGGCCAAGGGGTTTCGCAAGAAGAAGCCCCTCCTCCTGCTGGCGTACCTCGCCCTCGAGGGCCCCCGCTCCCGCCGCCACCTGGCGGAGCTCTTTTGGCCCGAGGCCAGCGACCCCCTAAATAGCCTCTCCGTGGCCCTGACCCAGCTCCGGAAGGCCGGTGCCCCGGTCCTGGGTGGGGACGTGCTCCACACCGAAATCCCCTGCGATGCCCATATCTTTCGGACCGCTTTGGCGGAGGGAAGGCTGGAAGAGGCCCGCCGCCTTTACGAGGGAAGGTTCCTGGAGGGAGCGGACGAGGGGCTTCCCGCGGAGCTGGAGGAATGGGTTTGGAGCCAACGAGAGGCCTTGGCCGAGGCCCTGTGGCGGGGGCACGCCCGCCAGGCGAGGGCCCTGTACGCCCTCGGGCTAACCGAGGAGGCGGAAGCCCTTATGCGGGAGGTGCGCAACCTCCCGGGTATAGGCGAACCGCTGGAGGAGGAACCCCCCTGGGAGCCCTTGGACCTCGAGGCCCAACAGGCCTTCTTCGCCATCCAACTCGTGGGGCTAACCCGCGCCGTGGGCCTCCTTGGCCTACAGGCGGAGGCCCTGGACCGCCTCATGGCCCGGGGCCTCCTGGACGCCCAAGGGCAACCTACCCTGGAAGCCCCCTTGACCCTGGAAGGGCGCAAGGCCGCCTTGGAACTCGCCCGCAAGCTACCCCTGCGGGAGGCGGCCCCCCTGTACCTAGCGGCGCGGGGATGCTGGGCGGTGGCCGACCTTCCCAGGGGGCAACAGGCCCTGTTGGGCCTAGCCCGGGAGAGGGTGGAGGAAGCCCCCCACGAGGCTCTGGCCCTCTTGGCGGAACTCTCCTTCGAGCCCGAGATCCTCCTCCTCAGGGCACGCGCCTTGGAGCGGCTTGGCCGCTACCGCGAAGCCCTAGAACTTCTGGAGGAGCTACCCCCAAGCCCCGAAAGGAGCGCCGTGCGGGGGATAGTCCTCTTCCGGCTCGGCCACCTTGCGGAGGCCCTGGCCGAGGCCGAGGCGGCCTCCCAGGGGGGTGCTTACCCCCAGGCCGAGGCCTTAAACCTCCAAGGCATGGCGCTCCTGGCCCAAGGCCGCTTCCAGGAGGCAGCGGAGGCCTTTAGCCGGGCGGCGGTGCGGTTTTTGATGGCGGGGGAAGAAGCGCGGCACCTTGGAGCCTTGGGTAACCGGGCGGTGGCCTTGGCGGAACTCGGGCAGGGGGAGGAGGCGTTCAGGGAGGTCCTGGAGGCTGTGGGGAACCGGGCTTGGCTGCGGGCCCGGATCTACCTCAACCTGGGGGTGCTGAAGGAGCGCCGGGGGGAGGTGGCCGAAGCCGAAGGGCTTTGCAAGGAGTCCCTGGCCCTGGCCCAGGGGAACCTGGAGGCCATGGGCCGGGCCTGGAACAACCTGGGGGCCCTCTACCACCGCCAAGGGCGCACCGAGGAGGCCCGAACGGCCTACGAGGAGGCCCTCCGCCTCGCCCGGGCCAGCCAGGAGTGGGTGCTCACGGCGGCGGTGCTCGCCAACCTGGCCGAGCTTACAGGGGAGCGGGCCAACCTCGAGGAAGCTATAGCCCTGCTGGAGGAAGCCCGGTACACCGTGCTGGCCGAGCGCTACCGGGGCCGCCTGGAGACGTTCAGACCCCGTTAAGGGGGGGTGGTCTAGGGTGCGGGGGAGGTGGGAAGATGGTACGGAAACTTCTGGGCATGGGGTTGGCGGGTATGTTGGCAGGTTGCGGCGGGGGCACGGTCCCACCCCCGAGCAGCATCACCCTGACTGTGGTGGACACCCAGAACGTTGGCTATGCGGCGGCCTACCAGTTGGGTAGCGGCTCCTGGACAGCCCTCACCCCAAACCCCGGTGGCACCTACACCATCAGCGTGCGCGGCAATACTCTCTACGGCGTGGCCGTGCGTTGCAACCCCTTGGTCCCGGGGATGGCCGTGGAAGTCCACGTCATCCAAGCGGCCGCCTCAGAGCTCGCCAACCCCAAGGTGACCTGTAGCGGTACAAACCCCAGCACGGTGAGCTACACCCTCACCGTGAACGCCCCCGGGGTACCCGGGTTGGCCGTGGGCGACACCGTGATGGCCAGTGGAAGAGCCTTTAGTGCCGGGGGGACGGTGACCAGCCTGACGAGTCCGGTAGCGGTTCCCCTAACGGCCCCCGCCGGAACCCAGGATCTGCTGGTGACGGTGAGCGCACCGGGTAACCCCACCAACTACAAGGCGGCCAAGGTGGTACGGGGGGTAAACATCAGCGCCGGTGGATCCAGCAGCGTTACCCTTACCGCTTCGGACGCCCCACCCCTTCAGACCCTCATGGTGACCCTCCCCGTAGGCTTCAGCCCCACGTTCGGCATGGCCCAAGTGGTCTACCTCAGCGCGGATAACCAGGGCTTGGGCACCGTGGGTTCCGCCACCGGTAGCGCCGCCACCAACCTCTCCTTCCGCCCCGTGAGCGGGTTTGGCCCGGGGGACCGCTACGCCGCCTTCGCCGTGGCGGGCGCCGGCGGCCACGTCCTCGAGGCCTACAAGGGTAGCGGCGGAGGAGCCATTTCCCTGGCCCTGCCCAACCCTTGGCCCACAGGGAGCCTGGGGCTGAGCGCCGCCGCTCACCCCACGGTGAGCGGACTTAGCTATAGCGGGGCGAACCTGAGGGCCTACCGACTGGAACTGGAGGATCCCACCCTCGTTTACCACGCCACCTTGGGTAAGGGTTGGTTGGGGACCGCCACAGGCTACAGCTTCCCGGATCTCTCCAGCACCCTGGGCCACACGCCCTTCGCTTCCGGGAGTACCGTGCACGCATCGGTAAGTGCCCTGCTTTCGGCAAGCCCCCTCCTGCAGCTGGACGCCACGGACCCCGGCGCTTTCACGGCTACCACCGACATCGGCCTAGCCATCGCCACCGGCAGCTACACGGTGGGCGGGGCTAGCGCAAGCCTTCCCTAGCCATGCCCGCTTGGCTCTTGGACCTGAGCGGGCACAGCGTTCCCTGTAGCGAGGAGGAGATGGATGCGTGGACCCTTCTGGTTGATTCTCGCCTTGCTTTCCGCTTGCGCACCCGGGAGCCCAAGCCTAGACCTGTCCCCGGGCCGGGCGGCCATCGGGGAGGAGGTGACGGCCCGGGTGACGGGCATGGCCCTCGAGGGGGCCCGGGTGTTCGTGGGGGAGAGGGAGGCCACGGTAACGGCGCGTGAAGGGAACACCCTTCGCTTCCAAGTGCCCCCGGTGCCCGGGGGGCCGAGGGCGGTGCGGGTGGTGGCCGGCGCCAAGGAGGCCCAAGCCACCCTGGGGGTGCTGGGCCAAGTGGACCGGAACCGAATCCTCTTGCGCCTCCCCCTTGGGCGCACGCCTACCCTGCCGAGGGGGTTTACCCTCCTTCGCCGGGACGACCTCCAGGGGTGCGGCTTCGCCCTGGCCGAGCTCGGCTATAGCGGCGAGGCCCTAGGCAAGGCCCTGGAGGAGTTGGAAGCGCAGGACCCCAGCTATAAAGCCGACCCGGAAAGCCTGTGGAGCCTAAGCGGCTGGGGGAGCGAGGCCATTGGAGCCCCCTTGGCGCAGGGGCGGGGCTACCGAGGGAGAGGGGTCCGGGTAGCGGTCCTGGACACCGGGGTGGACGCAGCCATCCCCCAGGCACCGGGCTACGACTTCGTGGAGGACGACACCACGCCCCAGGACGCCTTTCCCAGCGGGCACGGTACCGGGGTAGCGGGGCTGGTAAAGGAGGTCGCCCCCGATGCTGAAATCGTCCCGGTACGCGTCTGCGACGAGAACGGGGTCTGCCGGGCCAGCCGGGTGGTGCGGGGGGTGTGCTGGGTGGTCCAACACCGCCAGGGCCCCACGGTGCTCAACCTGAGCCTAGGGGGCGACACGCCGGTGGAAGCCCTCAAGCTGGCCTTGCAAGCGGCCTTGAGCCAGAACATCCCGGTGGCCGCCGCCGCTGGGAACCAGGGGAACCAGGGAAGCCCAGCCCACTACCCTGCGGCCTTTGACTTCCCGGGCCTGGTGGCCGTGGGGGCTTTGGAAAGGGACCCGAACCAGGGAGGACTGCGCCCCGCCCCCTATAGCACGAGAGGCGCGTACCTGGACCTATCGGCCCCTGGGACGGGTCTGGAGTGCTCTGTCCCTGGCGGGGCTATGGGGACGTGCACCGGCACCTCCTTCGCCACGCCCCTGGTGGCGGGGGCCATGGCGGTTTGGCTCTCGGCCCAGCCCAGCCTCACCCCCGCGCAGCTCCAGGGAAACCTGGAACAGGATGCTTCGCCCCTCCCCTTCCCTGCCCAGGAGGTGGGGAAAGGGAGGGTGGACCTTTCGGCAAGGCCATGATGGCGGCATGCCGGCAGGTTGGGGTTCAGGGAGCGTTAAGGGTGCGTTCAGACCCCCTAGGCTACCCTAGGCCTCGAGGCTAAAAGGATACGCCTCAAAGGAGGAAGAGGATGAGGAAAGCCGTTTTGCTAGCGAGCTTTGGCGCTTTGTTGGCCCTCCTGGTTGCTTGCGGGGGGCAGACGGGTGGGCAGACGACCCCCCTTGACGAGCTCATCCAGAACGACAATGTGCTCTACGACGCCGGCCAGTCCCTCTTGGATGAGGCCGTGAATGCGTTTGCCGACCTCATGCCTCAAGGGTTTTCCCCTCAAGCCGTTTCTCCTCGCCCCCTAACCATGGCGAAGGACGGCGAGGACACCGTCCTTATCGGTGGCCCCTGGCGCCCTCCCTTCCCCTATCCCCTGCCGCCCGTGGATAAGCCCGTTTTTGTAGTCATCAAGTGCCCGAGCAAAACGCGCCCATGGTGCTACGCCGACCTGGCCTATTTGCGCCAAGCCCCTCAAGGGGGCTACGAGCTGGAGTGGCACGGTGAACGGGGAGCGGCTTCGGTGCGGACCCCGGCGCAGGTGGAGATGCGGGGGAACCCCGATCAATCGGGCGCATCCGAGCATCTAGTAAAGCTCTCCATCAGTAAACAGGGTTCCACTTGGACCATAGACATCATCATCATTCTCCGCAACGATCCCTCGAATCCGCTCCGCATGCACCTTGTGAGCGCCCTTCCTCCTGATACCCTAACCGGACGGCAGATAGCCTACAACGCAGGCAAAGAGGGTGCCATCCTCTATGAACGCAAGATCCGGGAGGTCTGTTGCGGCAGGCCCAAGCCCTTCCCGCCAAGGGAAGAAACCCCTTGGCTCCTCCGGGAGGATGTTTCCGTAGCGGCGATACCCTACGACAACCCCAAGTTGTGGGACAGCACCCCCATCGAGGAACTAGTGGGAGAAAACCTGGGCTTCCTCTACCTTCGCAAGAAGCCGTGGGGGGGAACCACCACCGACTGCGGCCCGAGCAATGTCTGGTGCCCACCCGAGGGCGACCCCTTCCTGAACCTGCGCTTGGTGCGCAACCCCGCCGGAGGGTACGCCGTGCAGCTCACCAAGCTGGGCGACCCCAATCGGGTAATCGCCACCCTGCCCGCCCAGGTGCTACCCAACGATGGGCCTGTGGGCATCGGCATAGAGGACGACATCGCCTCACCGGAGGAGCCTACCCTCAAAATCACGTGGCCCAAGATCAAGATCATCATCGTCATCTGCAAAGGCGACTGCAACATAAACGTGAGCGGTTAGCCTGAGCCTACAGACAACGCAAGGGCGGAGGGTTCTCCTCCGCCCCAACCATTTTGAAGGGGGGATCCCAAGCACCTAGACTATGACCATGCGCCTCATCGGCGTGGCCAGCCAGTTCCGTATGGCCGAGGGGTATATGCCTTACCGCTTCTGGGGCCTCCTCGAGCCCTACCTGGAGCGCATCCTCCCCCACCTGGACAGCCTCCTCCTCCCCGGGGGCGGGGACTTAGACCCTACGCATTACGGGGAAGGACCCCACCCCAAGCTTGGGGAGGTGAGCCCGGAACGGGACGCCCACGAGCTTTTCCTCGCCCGCTATGCGGCAGAAAAAGGCCTTCCCGCCCTGGGGATCTGCCGAGGAATCCAGGTGATGAACGTGGCCCTGGGAGGGACGCTTTACCAGGACCTCGAGGCCCAAGGGTTTACCGAGGTGGAACACCGCCAGAAGAGCCCCCCACCCGCCCTGGCCCACAGCGTGCGCCAGGTGGCGGATGGCCCCCTTTCCCACCTTTTCCCCGAGGAATTTCCCGTGAACTCCTACCACCACCAGGGGTTGAAGACCCTGGGCGAAGGCCTAAAGCCCCTGGCCGTGGCCCCCGATGGCCTGGCGGAGGCGGTGGTCCTGGAAGGCCACCCCCTCTTCCTGGGGGTCCAGTGGCACCCCGAGCTCTTGCGGGAGCACTGGGCCGTTTTCGGTCTCTTCCGGGAGTGATTCGTCACAGCTTCTCGGACTAAAGTCCGAGGCTACGAACTAGGCATCGCCTGACCTCGGTTCACGATAGAGCTATTGCTGGGTCCCTCCTCGGTCACGCAGAAGCGCACCTCGCAGGCGCCGCCCAGGATTGTACTGAGGATAGCAGAAGCCCTTGCGCAGCAAAGGCCATGCAAGCGGTCAGCTCAGGTGTAGCGCCAGGCTCCCGAGGCTTCCTCGGGCTTCGCCCGCACATCCCCGACACGATAACCAGGGAAAGAAGCCAAGGGTGTGCCGGGGATAGAGCTCCCCCCAGCCCGCCAAGCCGCATAGAAGCCCATTTACGCCCCGCTTACGCCGGAGTGCTAGGTTCGGACGAGGAGGTGTACCCATGCGCTGGAAGGCGCTTCTCGCATTGGCTGCCCTGCTCTCCGCTTGCCAGGTTACCCCGCAGACGGGCCAAGGGCAAGCCCTCGAGGCCCTGGGCGTTCTGGGCGGGACGGAGGCCCAGCCCACGCTCTTGGGCAAGCCTTTGGACCTCAGCGGGGCGTCCCTGGCGAAGGAGGGGGAAGCCTTCTCCGGCACCCTTCTCCCGGGAATGGTGGTCCAGGTGAAGGGCGAGGACACGGGCACCCGCATCCGGGTGGAGGCCCTCGAGGTCCAGGTGGAGCTGAGGGGCCCCGTGGCCAACGTGGACCTCCAAGCGGGCACCCTGGTGGTCCTCGGCCAAACGGTGTACACGGACGCCAACACCCGCATCTACGAAAAGGCTCCCCGGGGGTACCGGACGCTCCTCCTCTCCGACTTACGGGTAGGGGACTACGTGGAGGTCCAAGGCACGGCCACAGACACCGGCATCCTGGCCACGTACGTGGAGCGCTACCCTGCGCCCTCCTCCCAGGTGGAAACCGAGGGACGGGTACAAGGCCTGAAAACGGAGGCAAAGACCTTCACCCTTAACGGCTTCACCGTGAACTACGCCCAAGCCCGGGTGGAGGGCACTCCCCAGGACGGGGTGTGGGCGGAGGTGAAGGGAACCCTCTCGGGAACCACGATCCTCGCCACGAAGGTGGCCTTCAAGGGCCAGGGCCAAAGCGGCTTTGGCACCTCCCGGCGGGTGGAGCTGGAAGGCCCCATCGCCAACCTGGACGAGGCCGCCATGACCTTCTCCCTCCTCGGCTACACCGTGGACTTTAGCCGTGCCCAAGTGGTGGGCAACCTGACGGAAGGGAGCTACGTGGAGGCCAAGGGCCAGGTGGACGGTAACGACCCCACCCTCCTCCACGCCCAGCTGGTGAAGGTGAAGTACCCGAAGACGAGGGCCCCCAAGGCGGAGGCCAAGGGCCAGGTGACCGCCCTGGACCCGGAGGCCATGACCCTGGCCTTGGGTAGCCTGGCCTTCTACGCAGACCAGAACACCCTCGTCAAGCGGGACGACCCGGACGGGCCCATGGCCTTTGGGGAGATCCAGGTGGGGGACTACGTGGACGTGGCCTACGACCCCGCCACCCAGGACGCCGAAGGGCGCTTTTACGCCCTGCGCATTGAGGTAAAGGGGGCCACGGGGAGCGAGGAGGGCGAGTGGGAAGGCCCCGTCCAGAACGTGGACAGCGCCAACTACTCGTTCGGGCTCCTCGGCTACACGGTGGTCACCGATGCCTCCACCCAGTTTGAGGCCAACGACCAAACCTACGACCAAGCGGGCTTCTTCGCCCTAATCCGGGTGGGCGACTGGGTGGAGGTCAAGGGCACCCTTTCGGGCACCGCCCTCCAGGCCAGGGAGGTGGAGCTCAAGGGAAGGAGGTGACGGCTCCCCGCATTGGAGCGCGTGGCCTAAAGAGGCGGCTCGGCCTGGCCTCGGCTGGGGACGGGGCTTCCGCCGTGCCCTTCCGGATGGCCCCGTCCAGGCCTTGGCCAGGTCTTTGGCCTGCGGTTTAGTGGGAAAGAGGCGGCGCCTGGAGGCCACGATGCAAATTCTCCGCCCACCGGGGTGGGGATCGCACCGGGAGCACGTGGGGTAGGAGAGCGTCCCCTCGGGGTTTTGGGTGCCCGTTGAGTCATGGGGGCACTAAGCCCCCCACGGCGCATGTGGCTTCGCTGACCCGTGGGTCCCCGGCTGCGGTCCCGCCAGGGGGCCGGGCGGCGGGCGAGGGCTTAGGCGCCCCTGGCCCGGAGGCGGGCGGGCCCCGTGAGGGGGGCCACCTCCGCCTCGGAGAGGTCCAGGAGGGCCAGGGTGTTGCGCTCGTGGTCCACGAACTCCACCAGGTAACCCCCGTGGGGATATACCTGGACCACGGTGCCCACTTCTCCCGCCTTCAGGCCCCACGCTTCCTGGTCCCACATAAGAACAACCGAGCCGTGCTCCCCCATCCTTTCCCCTTCCAAGGGTACGCCATCACCCGAAAGGTCCTTCCTCCTAAGCGTACCTGCACGCCTCCTGCCCAGCGCCCCGTGGGAGCCTCTTAGGACCACCCGCACCCCTTGGCCTTGGAAGCCGGGGGGTCTGGGGCCAAAGCGTATCCCGGGCCCAACAGCTTGCGTGGACCAACTCCCCAACCCAAAGGGACCTCCCCGTGGCCATGGACGAGGCCCTGCCCCCTCGTTTACGCCCCGTATACGGCCTTTGGCTAGGTTGGAGGGAGGAGGTGAAAGGACGTGCGGCTTCTTGCCCTCTCGGTTCTCCTGGCCGGCTTGGCGCTTGGCCAGAGGTACAGCGTGACGGGGGAAGCGGTATATAGAGCGCAGGCACCCTTGGGAAGCTTCCAGGGGGTCAACCGGACCCTTAAGGGAGAGGTGGTCCAAGAGGGGGAGCGCCTCCAGGGCCAAGCCTGCATAGACCTTTCGGCCTGGGACTCCAAGGAACCCCTTCGCGACCGGCACACCAGGGAGATGTTCCAGGTGGACCGCTACCCACAGGCCTGCCTGAGGCTCCAAGGGGTGGACAGGGCTAAGGGTCTCGTCCTCGGCACCCTCACCCTCCACGGCGTGGAAAAGCCCGTGGCCTGGCCCGTGAAGCTGAACCAGGAGGGAAAAGGGGTACGCTTCCAGGGTGCCTTCGCTCTAACTAAGGCTAAGCGACTATGGGCTTAAGGCCCCGAGCTTCATGGGCATGCGGGTCAAGGACGAGGTGTGGGTGGAGGTCCGGGAGGAGGGAAGGACCCCATGAGGAGGCTCTTCCCCTTGCTCCTCTTGGGGCTCGCCCTGGCCTCGGAAGGGGAGCGCTACCTCTACGTCCGCTGGGATGCGGAGAAGGGGGCGGCGGTCCTTTCCGACGGCACGCCCCTCCCCCCGGGTGTGCGCCTGGTGCCAGGCCAGTACGTGGAGGTGGAGGAAGGCCGTCTCAAGCCCAAGCGTCAGTGGCAACCGCCCCAAGACCTCGTTCGGACCTTCCAGCCCCAGGGCATGGGCCGGGTGGTGTTCAGCCACGAACGCCACTTCGGCTTCCTTGGAGCGAAGGGGACCAGTTGCGAAACCTGCCACGCCAGTCTGGACAAGGGCAAGGCCTGGCCGAGCACCGCCCCCAACCCCAGCCTGGAACCCCACGGCCCCACCTCCCTGGGCCGCTTCTGCGCCACCTGCCACGACGGTAAAAGGCTGGTCCAGCAGATTCCAGGAAGCCGAAGCCCCATAAGGGGGCCCGTCTTCACCGCTTTGGGGAAGAAGGGTGCGGCCTCTTGTAACCTCTGCCATACTCCTCGGGACCACGGCCAGGACTTCACCCAAGGGCACGGGGAGGTGGCGGAACGCCTAGGGGGGCAAGCCTGCGCCAGCTGCCACCGGGGAGCGGACCAAATAGGCGCCGCAGCGCTCGCCTTGGCCAGGGCCTTCCAAGAGGCACAGCTCGCCCTAATCCGCAACCCGGACGACAGCCAAGCCTTCAACCAGATCCTGCCGGCCAACTTCTGCGCCTACTGCCATGGGCTGGACGGGAAGGCTTGGCGTGGGAAATGATGGAGGCGACGATGGGAAACGCAAGGACATGGTTGCGCAGGCATCTGCCGGAAGTGTTCGGCCTCTTTGCGCTGATGGGGTTCTTCCTCACCTTGGCCGAGCTCTTCCTCATGGGCCACGTGGAGGGCGTACAGGTCGTCGCCCCTATAGCCGCCACCCTAGGGGCCTTGGCCGTGGGCCTGGGCCTTCTCCTTCCCCAAAGCCGGCCCCTGGCGGTAGCCCTGCTCCTTTTGGTGGGGGGCGCTGGCCTGGTGGGGCTTTTGGAGCACCTCGAGGCGAGCCTAGGGGAAGCCCAAGGGACCCCTCGGGTGGTCCTCGTGGACGAGGAGGGCGAGGCGTGGCCGGGGTGGGAAGGGAAGGAGCAGGAGGGCACGCCCCCGCCCCTCGCCCCCTTGAGCCTCTCGGGCCTGGGCCTTCTCGGGGCCCTGGCCCTTTGGGTGCGGGAGCCATGAGGGTGCTCGTGGTGGAGGACGAGCAGGGCATCCTGGAGCCCGTGGTGGCGGTCCTCCGGAAGGAGCGGTACGAGGCCTCGGGGGTGCGGAGCCTAAAGGAAGCCTGGGAGAAGCTGGCGGAGGGGGAGCCCGACGTCCTGGTCTTGGACGTGATGCTCCCCGAGGGGGAAGGGGCCGGCTTCCGCTTCGCCGAGGACCTAAGGCAAAGCGGCTACCGGGGAGGAATCCTCTTCCTCACCGCCCGGGATGCCCTGGAGGACCGCATCCACGGCCTGGAGCTGGGCGGGGATGACTACCTGGTGAAGCCCTTCCACCTTTCCGAGCTGGTGGCCCGGGTGCGGGCCCTGGCCCGGCGCACCGCCGGCTTCAAGGGGATGATCCTCACCCGGGGGCCCCTGGTGGTGGACTTCGCCCAGCGGCGGGTCACCTACGCCGGCAAGGAAGTGGCCCTCTCCCCCAAGGCCTTCGCCCTCTTGGAGCTCCTCGCCCTTCACCCGGAGAGGACCTTCACCCGGGAGGAGCTTTTAGAAGGGCTCTTTCCTGGGGCGGAAAGCGACGCCGTGCTCCGGGTGTACGTGCAGAAGCTCCGGCAATCCCTGGCCCCATGGGTGGTGGAGCGGGTGCCTGGGGGGTATCGGCTGGGAGAACCATGACCCTCAAGGGCCGCCTGGCCTGGGCCTTCTTCCTGGTGGCCGCCTGCACGGGCCTCGCCAGCCTCCTCGGGGGCTACGCCGTGTTCTGGAACCTGGTGGAGCGGGACATCGCCCTGGACCTGGGGGAGGCCGCCTCGAAGGTGCAGAGGGCCCTCGTCCTAACCCCAGAGGGCCCCCGGCTCACTTCCGCCGAGGCCTTCAGCGGGAGCCACTACGTCTTTGGCTTCCGGCTCCTGGAGGCGGGGACGCCGATCCTGGAGGGGGGCTTTTTCCCCCAGGCGGGGGAGGCTTGGCGCACCCTAAGCCTTCCCTGGCAGGGCTACCAATTGGAGGTTTACCTGCGCACAGAGGAGTACACCCGCGCCCTAAGGGCTTACGTGCGCGGGGGGCTTTTGCTCCTCTTTCCCCTTCTGTTCCTGGCGACCCTCTTCGGCTACGGCTTCGCCCGGCTCATCGTCCGGCCCCTGGACGAGCTGGCCCGGGCGGTGGAGGCGGTTTCCCTCCTCCGGTTTCCCGAACCCCTCGCCCCCGGGCGGGAACGGGAGATCCGGCGCCTGGTCCAGGGCTTTAACCGCATGGCGGAGGCGGTGCGGGCCGCCTTGGAAAGGGAGCGCCTCTTCACCCGGCACGCCTCCCACGAGCTGAGGAGCCCCCTGGCGGTGATCCGGAGCCAGGTGGAGGCCCTTCAAGGTGGGCTTCTGCCCTTAAAGCGGGCGCTTCCCCAGCTCGCCCAAAGCGTGGACCGCATGGAGGCCGTGTTGCGGGGGCTCCTCGCCCTGGCCCGGTCCGAAGGGGCCGACCTGGCCCCGCTAGAGCTCAGCGCCTTTCTCGGGGAGTACCTGGCGGGAGAGGAGGGGGTGAGGGCCAGCCTACAAGGGCCCGCCTGGGTCCTGGCCCACCCGGCCTTGCTGGAGCGCATCCTGGATAACCTCCTGGAGAACGCCCGCCGCCACGGAGCCCCGCCCGTGGAGGTGCGCCTGGGGGTGCGGGGGGAGGAGGTCATCCTCGAGGTGCGGGACCACGGGCCCGGGGTGGCACCGGAAGACCTATCCCGGCTTGCGGAGCCCTTCTTCCGGGGACAGATGGCGGGGGATGGTCTAGGGCTTGGCCTCGCCCTGGCGCAGGAGGCGGCGAGGCGGCTTGGGGGCACCCTGGAGGTGGAAAACGCCCAGCCCGGGCTTCGGGTGCGGGTCCGGTTGCCGAGGTGGGAGGATGGGGCGGCGGCAGGTTCTCTGTAGGTTAGCCCTCTGGCTCCTAGCGGCCATGGGCCTGGCCCTCGCCTCGGGGAGGGAGGGCAAGGAAGAGAAGGAAAGGAAAAAGGAGAAGGAGGAAAAGGAAAAGCGCCCCCTCTACTACGGACGGGTAGAGGTGGTGGAGGAGGGGCAGCTTTGGGCAGGGGGCCGGGCCATCCCCTCCGCCTCCCCCCTCCTCCCCTACTTGGCCCCAGGGATGGTGGTGGAGCTGGGCCCAGAGGGCCTTAAGACCCTGGAACCGGCAAGGTGGGCCTACTACGAGGGACCCGGTGCCCCCTGGGGGCTATCCTTGACCTGGGCCAGGGTCTGGTGGGTGGGCGGGAAGGTTTGGAAGGCGCTTCCGGGCACCGGGCGGGAGGCCCTCCTCGTGGCCCAATACGCCGAGGGGAAGTGGCGGGCCGTCCCCCCGGGCCTCCGCCTCCCCCGTCCCCCCAGGGAGGGGTGGTGGCTTCTCCGCCTGGAGGGCCTCGAGGGCGCTCTCGTGCGCTTCCTAAACTAGCCCCCTTCTGGGGCTTCATCGGGAAGGATCCCTCCCCGGAGCCGTTGCGCCACCCGGCCCGTGAGGAGCAGGAGGCCAAAGAGGATCGCCCCGGGCCGGGGAGGGTCCCCGGGCACGTACACGTCCACGGGCACCACCCGGTCCACCCCGCCCACCACCTCGGGGCTCCCGGCGAACACGCCCCCCGAGATGGCCTCGTTTCCCACCGCCACAACCCCCTTGGGCTCGGGTGTGGCCTCATAGGTGCGCCAGAGGGCCTGGGCCATGTTGCGGCTCACGGGGCCAGTAACCACCAGGGCATCCGCATGCCGGGGCGAAGCGGCCACGGTAAAGCCGAAGCGACCCATGTCGTGGAAGGGGTTGGCAAGAAGCGCCACCTCGGAGTCCGCAAGGCCCGTATCCCCGGCGCTCACCTCCCGGAAAGCCAGGGTGGGAAGGACCAGCTCGGGCCGGGGGGGAGGAGGAGGGCCCGGGTCCAGGAAACCCCGGCTCCTCAGGTCCACCCGCTGCACCAGGTCTTCCCTGCGCCTCACCGCCACCGCCAAGGACCGCATCTCCCCCACTGCCCGTGGATAGGCCAGGGCGCACCGGCCGCATCCCACGCACCGTGCAAGGTCAAGGCCGAAGACCCCTTCCTCTTCAAAGAAGGCGTCGCTCGGGCAGAGTGAAAGGAGGCCTCGTTGCGCTTCCCGGTCAAGCCCTTCGGGCTTCAGGCGTGGCAGGCCGAAGGCGTGCACCGGGACCCTCAGGAGATCCTCGAGCTTCCTCGCTAAACGACCGATGCGCAAGCTGTGCCAAAGGCTCATCTTCCCCCCTACAGGTCGTTCCCCGCATAGGAGAGGTCAAAGGACTTGTTGCAAAGGGGGAAGTCGGGAAGCCCCTCCCCCCGCACCGCAAGCTCCAGGGCCCGCCAGTTTTTGAAGGAAGGGTCCACGCCCTCCGCCACGTCCACCTGCCCCTCCAGGAGGCGCACGAACCAGAAGACCTCCCCCCTACCCGCCTCCACCCGCGCCATCCCCTCCCCTTCCCCCGGGGGCGGTTCCCAGGCCAGGGGGCCTTCAGGGAGGCCCTTGAGGAAGCGCAAGGCGAGGTCTAGGGCCGCCACCGCCTCCTCGGCGTATACCTGGGCCCGCGCCAGAACGTCCCCGCCCTGGCGCACCGCTGGCGCAAAACCCGGGTAGAGGGGGTCGTCCTGGCGCAGGTCGCGCGCCACCCCACTGGCCCGCGCCGTGGGGCCCACGAAACCTAGGGTTTCCGCCTCCACCCGGCGCACCACGCCCACGTACCGCATCCGGTCCAGCACAGGGGGATGGCGCAAGAGGCGGGGGAGTAGGCGGGCGAGCTCCCTACGGTAGCTGGCGAGGGCCTCGAGGTCCGCCCGGCCCTCCCGCCCCACCCCGCCCACGCGGACGAAGTTGCGCCCGTACCGGTGGCCGGTGAGACGGTCCACCCCCGCCTGCAGGAGGGCGCGGATCCGCCCCACCTGGGTGGCCCCGTAGGCGTAACCGATGTCGGTGAAAAGCCCCGCCAGGCGCCCCAAGTGGCCAAAGGCCCGCTCCAGCTCCAACGCCGCGCGCCGAAGAGCCTGGGCCCGGGGAGGGGCCGCCCGCCCGAGGGCCCTTTCCCAGGCCTCGGCGAAGGCCAAGGCGTGGGCCACCGGCTCGCTCCCTGCCCGCTCCACCAAGAGTAGGGCCCGCTCGGGACCGGCCCTGCGCAAAAGGGTAAGAAGGCCCCGGTGCTGGTATCCGAGACGGATCTCCAGGTGAACGATGCTCTCCCCGAGCACGCTGAAGCGGAAGTGGCCCGGTTCGATGATCCCGGCGTGGACGGGTCCCACCGGCACCTCGTGCAGTTCGGCAAAGCGCCGGAAGGTGTAGGGAAGGTCGTGGCGCCGCAGGGGCTTCAAGTCCGGATGCCCGTCCACCTCCAGGCCCCGCTCCCATAGGGCGCGCTCAAACCAGTCCAGGGCAGGGAACTCGGCTGCCAGGCTCGGGAACCGCCCCCCACCCCCGTAGCGGTAGACCCGAAGCGTCCCTTCCACCTCCGCCACCAAGGCCACCCCATCCCCATAGGGGTACAGGGCCACCGGCCGACCCGACCGCAACGCCTCCCTCACCTCGTCCACAGCACCGCCTCCACTGCCTTAAGTAGCGCCACCGGGGGGAATAGTCCGAGGAAGAGAAGGGCGCCGAGCAAAAGCCAAAGGGGGGCCCACGGCAGGCCCCGGGCCTTGGGCGGCTGCCCGGGACCGAAGCCCATCCGGGTTACGGCCGGAAGCAACCCGGCAAAGGCAAGCCCGAGTCCGAGGAGGTAGAGGAGACCCAGGACAGGCCACCGCCACGCCGCCGTCACCGCCTGGACCTCGGCGTAAAAGAGGGGGAAGGGCGGGAGCCCCCCAAGGGCCAAAAAGGCCAGGACCAGGGGCACGCCGAGGGCGGGGAGGCCCAGGAAGAGCCCCCCCACCCGCCCCACCTCCCGGGCATGGGTGAGGGCGTACACCCCGCTCGCCCCGAGGAAGGCGAGGGTCTTGCTCAGGGAGTGGGCCAGGGTGTGGAAGAGGGCGAGCCAGGGCAGTCCGAGGCCCAGCGCAAAGAGGGCAAGCCCCATGTGCTCCACGCTGGAATAGGCGAGGAGCCGCTTGTACTCCTTCTGGCCATAGAGGAGGAGCCCCGCCGCCAAAAGGCTCAATAGGCCAAAGAAGAGGAGAAGGCCCTGGACGAAGGGGAAGAGTCCCGCCGCCTGGGCTAGGGCGGCGTAGCGCAACAGGGCGTAGAAAGCCACATTCAAAAGGGTTCCAGAAAGCAAGGCGGAAGCGGGCCCTGGGGCCTCGGCGTGGGCATCGGGAAGCCAGGTGTGGAGGGGGAAAAGGCCCACCTTGGTCCCGAAGCCCACGAGCAAGAAGGCGTAGGCCACCTTGAACCCCTCCGGGTTCACGGAGGCCATGAGCGACCGGGCCCGCCCCCAGTCCAAGGTGGCTCCCCCCAGGAGGGCGTAGACCAGGATGACGCCCAAAAGCCCGAAGGCGATGCCCACGCTCCCCAGCATCAGGTACTTCCAGGTGGCCTCGAGGGCCCTGGCCCCGCCCCTGTGGTAGACAAGGAGGGCGGAGGCCAATGTGCTCCCCTCTACGAAGATCCAGAGGACCCCGAGGTTGTGGGCCAGGTAGGCCCCGTGGGCGGCCAAGAGGAAGAGGGCGCCGGCCCAATAGAAGCGCCAGGCTTCCTCCTTTGGGAAGTACCCGAGGGCGAACCGGGCCACCAGGGCGTACAGCAAATCGGTGAGTACGAGGTAGAAAAGGCCCACCGCATCCAGCCGAAACGGGCCCGACGCCTGGCCCAAGAGGGCCAGGGAAAGAAGCGCCGCCCCTAAGGGCACGAGCTGGGAAAGGAGGGCCAGGCGGCCCGCCTCCCGCCGGCCCAGGAGCGCCAGGAGGGGGAGGAGAAGGAGCAGGTAAAGCACCCCTCACCCCCTCAGGGCCCGCATCCGGGCGGTGTCCAGATGCCCCAGCTCTCCCCGGATGCGGAAGAGGAGAACGCCCGCCAGGAATACGGCGGCGAAGGCGTCCAGGGCCACGCCCAGCTCCACGAAGAGGGGCAGGCCATGGCTCTCCGAGAGGGCGAGGAGGAAGACCCCGTTCTCCAGGGCCAGGAACCCCAGTACCTGGCTGATGGCCTTCTTCCGGACCACCATGGAGAGCGCGCCCAAGAGGACCAGGCTCAGGGCCACCGGCACCCCTTCGGGGAGCGGAGCCCCGGGAAGAATGAACACCCCGCCCACGCGGAAGGCCAGGGCGGTGAGGGCCCCCGCCAGGGCCAAGGTGAGAAAGACGGAGAGGTAGCCCTCCACCTCGTGGCTCACCTCGAGGCGGTCCAGAAGCCAGAAGAGGTAAACCGGTATGGCAACCCCCTTGAGGAGGAAAAGAGCGAGCCCCGCCAAAACGAAGTGGAGTTCCCCATGGGCCAATCCAAAGGACACCAGGGCCAAGAGGATGTTCTGTAGGGCGTAAAGCCGGATGATGGCATCCAGGCTCCGCCGACTCACCATGAGAAATCCCGTGGCCAACACCGCAAGGACCAGCACGTTCACCGTAGCCATATCGCCCCCAAAAGCGCCAGCGCCCCAAACAGGGTGTTATAGGAAAGAAAGTCGGGGAGCCGCAGATAGCGGAGTTTCACGCCATAGGTTTCCAGGTAGGCGAGGACCACCGCCCACACCCCTACCAACCCCAAGAAGACGCATAGCCGCGGCCCCGGCAGGAGGAGGGCCATGAGGCCAGCGTAGAAGAGCATCTTGGCCGAGGCCGCCAGTTCGTATAGGCCGAGGAGGGGGCCGCCGTGGTCCAGGAGCTGGGCCTCGTGGATCATGGTCAACTCCAGGTGCGTGGCGGGGTCGTCCACCGGCATCCGCGCCCCCTCCGCCAGGAAGGCCACCGCCAAGGAGGCGAGGACCAGGACCACCACCAGGGCATGCTCCCCGTTCAGGACCGCCAGACCCTGGAGGCTACCCCCCTTCCCCACGGCCGCCGCAGCCGCCAAGGCCATGAGCGTTCCCGGCTCCGCCAGTAGGGTAACCACGCCCTCCCGGTAGCTACCCTGGGCTCCAAAGGCGCTCCCGGCGTCCAAGGCCGCCAGCATCTGGAAGAAGCGGCCCAGGTTTACAAGGTAGACAGCCAACAGGAAGTCTCCGGGTAAGGCCAATCCTGGGAGGATGGGGAGGAGGCTCACCGCCAGGGTGGTCCCCAGAAGGGCCACGATGGGGCCAAGGAGAAAGGCGGGAGAGCTAGGCCATGGACGCACCCAAGCCTTGCGCCATAGCTTAGAGAGGTTCCGGTACTCCAGGAAAGGGCTCGCCCCCTGCCGGTGCGTGAGCCTCGCCTTGAGCCACTTCACGCTTCCCGTAAAGAGGGGGGCTAGGAGGAGGATTAGGACCGCCGTCATCGCAACACCACCCAAAGAACGGCCACAAGGGTGAGGAGTTGGAGGAGCAGGTAGAGGTGGATGCTCCCCGACTGGAGCCCCTGGAACGCCCGAGCGAGGCGGGCGTAGCTGCGGCCCACTCCGGCATACGTGTTGGCGAGGGGCTCTTCCAGAAGAGGCTTATCGCCCACCCAGAGGCGGAGGAAAGGGAATAGGCCCAAGGCGGGGGCGGCGAATCCTAGGCCGTTGGGTTGCATCCTGGGCTCCAGCTGCCCATAGCCGCAGTCCCAGGTGCCGTAGTCCCGGTGGGGCCGGGCGAGGAGGTGGCGGTAGAGGGGGTACGCCAACGCCACGAGAAGGAAAAGCAGGATCCCGTTGAGGTAGAAGGAAGCCCGAAGGGGCCCAAGCGCCAAGCCCGGGAAGAACGCAAGGGCGAGCAAGGCCACCACAAGGAAACCCAGGCCCTGGCGCATGCCCCGCCCCAGGTGGACCTCCACCCTGGCGCGGGGCAGGCCCAGGAAGGCGAGGCCGAAGAGGCGGACATAAAAGTAGAGGGCGAGGGCCCCCACCAGGGCCAAGACGCCCACCGCCAGAGGCAGAAGGCCCGGCGCCCCAAGGAAACCCCGGTACAGGGTCCACTCCGCCAGGAAAAGGGGCCCGGGCGGTAACCCCGCCCCCACGCCCATCCCCAGAAGGACCAAGGCGCCTAAAACGGGTTCCGAACGCCACAGACCCCCAAGGCGGGATAGACGTCGCTCCGGCAAGGCCCCCGCCGCCAAGAAGAGGAGCCCCTTGAAGAGCGCATGGGCCAATTGGTGCAGGAAAAAGGCGTGGAGAAAGAGGGGCGTCTGGGTCAGGAAGTAGGCCCCGAGCGCCGCCTGCATGAGGCCAAGGTTCTCCACGCTGGAGTAGGCCAGGGCACCCTTCACGTCCTCCTCGCCCAAGCCCCGTACCAGAGCGTATACGCCCCCCGAAAGCCCCAAGACCACAAGGGCCCAACCGGCCCAACTGGGAGGTGGGCCGAACCAGAACGGGGCCTGGTACAAGCCGTAAAGCCCAAGCTTGGTCATGGCCGAGGAGAGGAGGGCGGAAACCGGGCTAAGGGCCACGGGGTGGGCCAGGGGAAGCCAAGGGTGCAAGGGAAAGAGGGCAGCCTTCACCCCAAATCCCAGCAAAAGCCCCGCCCATAGCCATTCCCTAGGAAGGGTTCCCTGGCCCAGAAAGGCCAGGTAGAGCCCCGCCGCCCCCAGTCGGCTCGCCAGGAAGAAGGCGCGGGCCCCCGCCTCCGCCTTGGGGCCCTCCAGAGCGATGAGGAGGTAGCCGAGAAGGGCCATGCCCTCCCAGAGGAACAGGAAGGGAAACCCCGGGGGGGCCACCGCAACCCCCGCCATGCTCCCGAGGAAGAGGGGCACCAGGAAGCCATAGACCCTCGCCGTCCTGGGGTGATGGGCGAGGTAAGCGGGGAGATAGGGGGCGAGGGCCAGGGTGAGGAGGCCAAGGAGCGCAAGGAAGAAGCCCCCCGCCTGAGCGTTGTGCCACCAGGCCAGCCCTCCCCCACCGAGCCAGAGGGCCCCCACCGCCCCAAGAGCCAGGCCGTAAGCGTGGCCCTTCGGATCCCTTAGCCCTAAGAGGCTCGCTCCGAGCAAGGCGGGCCACGCCCCGAGGAGCCAGGCGCTCACATCCCCTCCTCGAG
The DNA here is from genome assembly GCF_022760925.1 of Thermus hydrothermalis. Taxonomy (NCBI): domain Bacteria; kingdom Thermotogati; phylum Deinococcota; class Deinococci; order Thermales; family Thermaceae; genus Thermus; species Thermus hydrothermalis. The sequence goes on from NZ_JAKTNT010000001.1 coordinate 26,973, forward strand.
GGCCTGAAGGCGCGCCCGCTCCGCCTGCAGGTGGCGCTCGAAGATGCGCCGCCCCAGGTCCAAGAAGGCGTAGACCTCGGAGTCTTTGGTGCGGTAGTAAGCGAGGGCACCTTCCCGCCTCACCTCCACCAACCCTCGCTCACGCAGAAAAGCCAGCTGCCGGGACACGGCCGACTGCTCCACGCGAAGCTCCTTTTGTAAAGCGGTGACGCTCTTCTCCCCCTCCCGCAAGGCGTCCAGGATGGCTAGCCGCAAGGGGTGGGCCAAGGCCTTGAAGAACTCCGCCTTGTAGCGGTGCAGGGCGCTCGGCATGCATGTCTCCTTTCGCTTATGGCAATATTGCCATATGTGGTCATGGTACCGTGCTAACGGCGCGCCGTCAACCCAAGGCGCTTGCACATCCCGCTAGGGGCGGTGTGCCCCATCTGGGGGCCACGACCCCGTCGCCCAAGCCCGGCACCCCTACCACCTGGCAGAAGCGCCAAGCGTAGTCCCCGGAGGCCTTTCCCACCGTTCCGAGGCCGTTAGTCCCCCGGCGGCCCCTCCCCGGCCATGAGGCTCTCCCAGGGCTCCCGCTCCCGCAACACCTCCCAAGCCTCCCCCGTCCAGAGGAGCTCCAGGGGCCTCGGGGTATCCAGGTAGGAAAGGGCCATGCTGGCCCCGTAGGCCCCCGCCTCGAGGAGGGCCAGGGCGTCCCCCTCCTCGGGGGCGGGGAGGCGCACCCCCCGGGCCAGGACGTCCCCCGCCTCGCAGGCGGGCCCCGCCAGGTCGTACACCCCCTCCTCCCCGCCCTCGTACAGGGGAAGGACCGGGTGCCGGGCGCCGTAGAGGGCGGGGCGCAGGAGGGCGGTCATGCCGGCGTCCAGGAGGAGGTACCGCCTCCGGGTTTCCTTCACCCCCACCACCCGGGCCACCAGCACCCCCGCCTCCGCCACCAGGTAGCGCCCGGGCTCCAGCCAGACCTCCGCCCCGTAGGCCCGGGCCAGGGCCTCCATGCCGGGGGCCAGGGCGGCGAGCCCCAGGCCCAGGCCGAACCCGCCCCCCAGGTCCAGCACCTCCACGGGCCCCACCTCCGGCCTCAGGGCCTCCAGCACCCGGTAGCCCAGGAGGAAGTCCTCGGGGTCCTCGAGGGCGGAGCCCAGGTGCAGGTGGAGGCCCAAAACCCTTAGCCCCCGCTCCCTCGCCTCCCGGAGAAGGACGGGCACCTCCTCGGGCAGGACGCCGAACTGGCTCTCCCCCCGGCCCGTGGCCAGGTGGCCGTGGGTCCTCACGGGGAGGTCCGGGTTCACCCGCAGGAGGACCCGCACCCCCGGAAGCTCCTCCGCCACCCTCCCCAGGTCCTCCCGGGAGTCCAGCACCACCACGGGGGCCTGGCCCCTCAGGGCCCGCAGGGCCTCCCGGGGCTTCACGGGGCCATTCCAGAGGACCTCCTCCGGGGAAAAACCCGCCCAGTAGGCCCTTAGGACCTCCCCCAAGGAAACCGCCTCCGCCCCCAGTCCCAAGGCGCGAAGCCGTCGGAGAAGCCCAAGGCGCGGGTTCGCCTTCAGGGCGTAGAAGAGGCGGGCGAAGGGAAAGGCGGCCCGAAGGCGCTTTAGGCGTTCCTCCACCGCTTGCCAGTCGTAGGCGTAAAAGGGGGTGGGGTAACGGGAAAGGGCCTCCTTCAGGGCCTGGAGGAACTCCGGGCGTAGCAGGCTCACCCCTTCAGGCTACCCGAGGTAAGGCCCCCCTGGGGTCCGGCATGGCCTCGAGGCTAGGCTAGAGGGTATGGGCGGGGTCCTGGAGGGGCAGATCCTCACCCCCTCGGGCTTCCTCCGAGGCCGCCTCCACTTCGGCGAGCGCATAGAGGCCCTGGAAGAGGCCCCCGTGGAGGGCCCCTATATCCTCCCCGGGTTTCTGGACCTCCACGTCCACGGGGGTGGGGGGCACGAGGTTATGGCGGGGAAGGAAAGCGTGGAGGGGACCCTCCGCTTCCACCTCTCCCACGGCACCACGGGCCTCCTGGCCACCACGGTCACCGCCCCCCTTCCCGACCTGGAGCGCGCCCTTAGGGGCATCAGGGAGGCGGGAGAAGGCCACTTGGGAGAGGCCCTTTTGGGCGTCCACCTCGAGGGCCCCTTCATCAGCCCAAAGCGCCTTGGGGCCCAGCCCCCCTACCCTCTCCTCCCCGACCTGGAGGTGGCCTCCCGCCTCCTCTCCCTGGCCCCCGTGCGGGCCATCACCCTGGCCCCCGAGCTCCCTGGGGCCCTGGACCTGGTGCGCTTCCTGGCCGAGCGGGGCGTGCGGGTCCAGCTCGGCCACACGGAAGCGGGCTACGAGGAGGCCCTGGAGGCCCTGAAGGCGGGTGCTGCGGGCTTCACCCACCTCTACAACGCCATGACCGGCCTCCACCACCGCTCCCCCGGGGTGGTGGGCCTCGCCCTGGAGCGGGGTGCCTGGGCCGAGCTCATCCCCGACGGCCTCCACGTGCACCCCTCCGCCCTTCACCTGGCCCTGAAGGCCATCCCCGGCCTCTACTTCGTGACGGACGCCGTGGCGGCGGCGGGGATGCCGGACGGCACCTACCCCTTGGGGGCCCACCGGGTGGAGAAGCAGGGGAACGGGGTCTGGCTTGGGGAGAGCCTGGCGGGGAGCACCCTCACCCTGGACCAGGCCCTGAGGAACCTGGTGGCCTGGGGCCTCCCCTTGGAGGAGGCGGCGAGGCGGCTTTCCCTCTATCCCGCCCGCTACCTGGGCCTTTCCGACCGGGGGGAGATCGCACCCGGGAAGCGGGCCGACCTGGTGGTCCTGGACGAGGCCCTCCGGGTGCAGGCGGTTTACCTGGGAGGAAAACGGGTGGCCTAAACCCTCACCCGCCATGACCCCAAACGGGCGGCAGGCATCAACGCCTTCGCCGTAACCCCTCCCTCCTTCTCCGCCTTCCTCCCCCACATGGCCACCGCCCGGCTTGACCTGGGCCTCACCCCCACCCTGCTCGTGGCCGGGGCGCTCGGGTCCTACCTGGGCTCGAGGCTCACCAGCCTCTTCGTCCCCCCGGCCCGGATCAAGCAGATCTTCGGGGTCCTCATCGTCCTGGTGACCCTGTACAAGATCGTCCAGCTTTGACCCCGCCCAAAGCCCCCTACAGGGGCGGCGCATACCGCCCGTCCACCGCCGTCCAGCCCCCGTCCACGAGGAAGAGGGTCCCGGTGACGTAGCTACTGGCGGGGGAGGCCAGGTAGACCACGGCCATGGCCACCTCCTCGGGCCTGCCCCAGCGGCCCAGGGCGGTCTTCTCGGCGTAGGCCCGGTACCACCCGGGGTTGGCCTTGATGGGGGCGGTGAGGGGGGTTTCAATGGGCCCAGGGGCGATGGCGTTGGCCCGCACCCCCTTGGGCCCAAGCTCCGCCGCCAAGGCCCGGACGAGCTGCAGGATCCCCGCCTTGGTGGCGGCGTAGACCCCTTGCCCGGGCTCCACCACCAGGGCGCGGATGGAGGCGAAGGCGATGAGGCTTCCCGAGCCCTGCTCCGCCATCACCCGCCCCCCGGCCCGGAGGAGGCGCAGGGTGGCCTTCAGGTTCAGGTCCACCACCCGGTCCACCTCCTCGTCCGTGTAGGCGAGGAGGGGCTTGCGCACGTTGATGGCCGGGGTGGTGACCAGGGCGTCCAGCCGGCCAAAGCGCTCCAGGGTCCAGGCCACGAGGCGGTCCGCCGCCTCCTTTTCGGCGATGTCCACGGGGAGGGCGTCCGCCTCGAGGCCATTCCGCCTTAGGCCCTCCGCGACCTCGGAAAGCCCCGCCGCATCCCGGTCGGCCAGGGCCACCTTGGCCCCGAAGGCCGCCAAGGCCTCCGCCGAGGCCCGCCCGATCCCCGAGGCCGCCCCCACCACCAAGGCCACCTGGCCCGTCAAGTCCAAAAGGCGCCGGTAGTCCATAGCTTTTCACCCCATCCTACCCCCGGCCCAAGCCCTTGCCAAGCCGCCCGGCCTTGGGGATGATGGGGGACAAAGGGGGAAAGCATGCTCAAGAACCTCATCGGCGGCGCATGGCGGGAGGTTTCCCGGCCCACCCTTCCCGTCTACAACCCGGCCACGGGGGAGGTGCTGGAGGAGGTGCCCCTCTCGGGGCCGGAGGAGGTGGACCAGGCGGTCCGGGCGGCGGAAGCGGCCTTTGCGATTTGGAGCCGGACCCCCCTCCTGGAAAGGGTGCGGCTCATGTTCCGCTTCAAGGAGCTTTTGGAAAGGCACCTTGAGGAGCTCGCCCGCCTCATCACCCTCCACCACGGCAAGACCCTGGAGGAGGCCCGGGGGGAGGTGCGCCGGGGCATTGAGGTGGTGGACTTCGCCCTCTCCGCCCCCACCCTTCTCCAAGGGCGGACCCTGAGGGAGGTGACGGGGGGCGTGGACCAGAACCTCTACCACTACCCCTTGGGGGTGGTGGCGGGCATCCCCCCCTTCAACTTCCCCGTGATGATCCCCCTCTGGATGTTCCCCATCGCCGTGGTGGCGGGGAACACCTTCGTCCTGAAGCCCTCGGAGCGCACCCCCTTGGGGGCGGTGCGCCTTGCGGAGCTCTTCCTGGAGGCGGGCTTCCCCGAGGGGGTCCTGAACCTGGTCCACGGGGGCAAGGAGGCCGCCGAGGCCCTGGTGCGCCATCCGGGGGTGCGGGCGGTGCAGTTTGTGGGCTCGGAGCCCGTGGCCCGCCGGATCTACGCCCTGGCGGCGGAGGGGGGGAAGCGGGTTTCGGCGGCCGGGGGGGCCAAGAACCACCTGGTGGTCCTGCCGGACGCCGATTGGGAGGTGGCGGTACCCGCCATCCTCAACTCCGCCTTCGGCAACGCCGGGGAGCGGTGCCTGGCGGGGAGCGTGGCCGTGGGGGTGGGGGAGGCGGGGCCCGAGCTCCTGGAGCGGGTGGTGGCGGCGGCCCAAAGGCTCAAGGTGGGCCCGGGATGGGAGGAAGGGGTGGACCTGGGCCCCCTCATCCGGGAGGAGCACCGGAGGCGGGTGGTGGGGTACATCCAACGGGGCCTGGAGGAGGGGGCCACCCTGGCCCTGGACGGGCGGGGGGTGGAGGGGCCGGGGTTTTTCCTGGGGCCCACGGTGCTCGCTGGGGTCTCCCCCCGGATGGCGGTGGGGCGGGAGGAGATCTTCGGCCCGGTGCTCTCCGTTTCCTTCGTGAAGACCCTGGAGGAGGCCATCGCGCAGGCCAACGCCGTGCCCTACGGGAACATGGCCTGCGTCTTCACCGGAAGCGGCAAGGCGGCCCGGGCCTTCCGGGAGGGAGTGCAGGCGGGGATGGTGGGGGTGAACGTGGGGGTGGCCCAGCCCTTCGCCTTCTACCCCTTCTCCGGCTGGCGGGACTCCTTTTTCGGGGACCTCCACCCCCACGGCCCCGACGCCTTCCTCTTCTACACGCAAAGGAAGGTGGTGGTGGAAAGGTGGTAAGGGAAGCCCTTCGGGCGGCGGAGGCCGTGGACGAGAAGGAGGTGGTGGACCTCCTCAAGGCCCTGGTGCGCATCCCAAGCCACTACCCGGGGCCAGGGGAGGCGGGGGTGGCGGCGTACCTGGAGGCCTACCTGAAGGAGCGGGGCCTAGGGGTTTTCCTCCAGGAGGCGGCCCCGGGCCGGCCCAACCTGGTGGCGGACCTGGGGGAGGGCGAGGGGGGGCTCCTCCTCGAGGGCCACACGGACGTGGTCACCCCAGGGGATGAGGCCCTTTGGACCCATCCCCCTTACGCCGGGGTGGTGGAGGGAAGGAGGCTCTACGGCCGGGGAAGTTGCGACATGAAGGGGGGCCTCGCCGCCCTGGTGGGGGCCATGCTGGCGGTGAAGCGGGCCCTGGGAAAACCCAAGCGCCCCCTTCGCCTCGCCGCCCTGGCGGACGAGGAGGGGATGATGCTCGGGGTCAAAGCCTTCCTCCGGGCGGGGCTGGCGGAGGGCTTCCGGGGGGCCTTGGTGGCGGAGCCCGAGGAGATGGAGGTCTGCCTCTGGCAAAAGGGGGCCCTGCGCCTCCGCCTCCTTTTCCCGGGAAAGATGGCCCACGGGGCCATGCCCTACGCCGGGGAAAACCCCATCCCCAAGGCGGCCTGCTTCGTGGTGGCGCTAAAGGACCTGGAGGAGCGCCTGCAGAAGGCCCACCCCCACCCTTACCTGGGCCCGCCCTACCTCACCCCCACCCGCTTCCTGGCAAGCGCCGGGGAGGGGCAACTCAACGTCATCCCCGGCCGGGCGGAGGTGGCCCTGGACGTCCGCACCGTGCCCGGGGTGGACCATCATGGCTTGGTAAGGGAGCTGGAAGCCCTCTCCGGGGTAGGGGTGGAGGTCCTCGAGGACCGCCCCCCCGTGGAAACCCCCCGGGACGACCCCCTGGTCCAGGCGGCGGAGGAGGCCTTGAGGCTCCTAGGCCTGTCCGTGCGGCTTGGCGGGGTGCCGGGGGCCACGGACGGCACCTTCCTCAGGGCCTGGGGCGGGCTTCCCGTGGTGGTCATGGGGCCAGGGAGGAAGACCCTTCCCCACCAGGTGGACGAGTGGGTGGACCTCGAGGAGGTGGTCCTGGCGGCCCGGGTCTACGCCGCCCTAGCGGTGCTCTACCTGGCGTAGGGCCCCTGGAAGGCCTAGGTCTTTAGGATGGAGGGGGAGGGACAGGATGGACCTGGCTATCGTGCTAGGGTTGGTGGCGCTCCTCGTCTTGGGGGGCTTTCTCACCTACAACGCCCTCATCGCCCGCAAAAACCAGGTGGAAAACGCCCTTGGCGCCGTGGAGGCCTACCTCAAGAAGCGCCACGACCTCATCCCCAACCTGGTGGAGGCGGTGAAACGGTACATGGCCCACGAACGGGAGCTTTTGGAGAGGCTCGTGGAGCTCCGGGAGAAAGCTTCTATGGCCCTAAGGGAGGGCAAGCCCGAAGAGGACTTCCGGCTGGAAGGAGAGCTCTCCCGCCTCCTCGCCCAGGTGCGCCTCCGGGCGGAGGCCTACCCGGACCTAAAGGCGAGCCAGAACTTCCTGCAACTCCAAGCCGCCCTCACGGAGGTGGAGGACTCCCTGGCCGCTGCCCGGCGCTTCTACAACCAGGCGGTGACGGACTACAACAACGCCATTGAGCAACTGCCGGGCCGCCTCCTCGCCCCCCTCATGGGCCTAGGGCGCAAGCCCGTCTTCACGGTCCCCGAAGAAGAGCGGGAAAGGCCCGACTTGGGGAAGCTCTTCGGGTAGGGAGGGCTAGGTGGAGAAAGAAGAAATCCTGGCCGCCCTCGAGGCCAAGCTCGCCCCCCTGGAGGCCCAAAGGAGGCGGGAACTCCTCCTGGCGGGGGTCCTCCTTCTCCTCACCCCCTTCTGGGCCTACCTCCTCCTGAAGGCTTTCCAGGCTATCGGAGTCCGGGGGCTAGGCACCCTCTGGACCCTCCTCGTGGCCATCCCCCCGGGGCTCGCCCTGTGGCGCCTCCACGTCCTCCGCTCCACCCTCAAGTGGAAGCTCGCCAAGCCCCTGGCGGAAGCCCTGGGCTTCACCTACTTTCCCTCCTCCGGCCTGTCCCGGGAGGACGTGGAGGCCTCGGGCCTCCTTCCCCGGGCGGACCGCTATGAAAGCGAGGACTTCCTGGAGGGGCAAGTGGGCCCCTTCGCCTTCCGCTCGGGGGACATCGCCCTCTACCAAAAGCAACGCACCAAGAACGGCACCCGCTACGTCCAAATCTTCCAAGGGACCCTCTACCGCTTCTCCCTCCCCTTCGCCTTTCCCCAGGAGGTACGCCTCGCCCCCCAAGGGGCGGGGGTACAGGCGGGTGGGGCCTCTCCCGCCCTCGTCCTCGGCTTCCTGGCCCTCTTCTGGGGGATTTTCGTCCTTGGCGTTACCTTTGGCGAAGGGGATAAGGCGGAACTCCCCCTCGTGGTGGGGGGCTTCGCCCTCCTAAGCCTCCCCTTCCTCCTCTACGGCCTTGGCCTCTGGAAGCCCGGCGTGGGGCCTAGGGAGCGGGTGGCCCTGGAGTCGGGGGAGTTTGAGCAGCTCTTTGACGTCTACGGGGACCAGATAGAGGCCAGGAAGCTCCTGACCCCAAGGGTGCAAGAGGCTTTGGTGGCCTTCAGAAAGGCCCTGGGGAAGCCCTTCTGGGCGGCCTTTAGGGGAAGCGAAGCCTGGTTTCTCATCCGAGGGCGGAACCGCTTTGAGCCGAGCCCCCTCCGCCCCCTGAACCGAGAAACGCTTCGGGGCTACGTGGAAACCTGGACCCACGACCTCACAGAGGCCAAGCGGCTTTTGGAGGCGGTGGGGCTGGACCTCGAGGCCAGGAAGCGGGGCCTCTTGGGGGGCGAGGGCGCCACCCCTGGAACCCTGTGGTAGGCTTTCCCTAAGGGAGGAACCCATGAAGCGCACCCTGGCGATGCTCGCTCTCGGCTTCTCCCTCGCCCTGGCCCAGACCCGGGGCGGGGAGCTTCGGGTGGCCATCCTGGCCGAGCCCCCGGTCCTGGACCCCACCGCCTCCACCAGCCAAGAGATCGCCCGGATGCTCTACGACAACGTCCTCCAGGGCCTGGTGAAGTTCAACGAGAAGGGGGAGATCGTTCCCGCCCTGGCGGAGCGCTGGCAGGGAAGCCCCTCCAGCCTCACCTGGACCTTTTACCTGCGGAAGGGGGTGCGCTTCCACGACGGGAGCCCCTTCACCGCCGAGGACGTGGTCTACAAGTTCAACCGGGCCCGGGACCCCAGGTCCGGCCACACCCACCCCGAGTACTACCAGGACATCCAGAGCGTGGAGACCAAAGACCCCTACACCGTGGTCTTCCGCCTGCGCCAGCCCAACCAGGACTTCCTGTTCAACTTGGCCCGTCCCGACTCCGTGATCGGCCCCAAGGGGCGGGTGGAGGCGCAGCGGACAAACCCCATCGGCACCGGCCCCTTCCGCTTCGTGGCCTGGGAGCGGGGGGTGGGGGTGCGGCTGGAGCGGTTTGAGGGGTACTACGAGCCCGGCCTCCCCTACCTGGACCGGGTCTTCTTCCGCTTCCTTCCCGACGCCAACGCCCAAATCGCCGCCTTAAGGGCCGGGGACATCCACGTGATCGGCCTCGGGGTGAGCCCGGAAAACGCCCTGGTGCTCGGGCGGGACCCCGCCTTCAAGGTGGTCACGGGCTTCACCACCACGGAGATCACCGCAGGGATGAACAACAGCCGCCCCCCTTTCAACGACCCCCGGGTGCGCCGGGCCATCCAGCACGCCGTGGACAAGAAGGCCCTGGTGGAGGGGGTGATGCTGGGCTACGGCACGCCCATCGGAAGCCACCGCTCCCCGGGGGAGAGTTGCTACGAGGACCTCTCCGGCTACTACCCCTACGACCCCGCCCGGGCCCGGGCCCTCCTGCAGGAGGCAGGGTATGGGCCGGGCAACCCCTTGCGCTTCACCTTCACCCTCGCCGCCCCCTACCCCTACGAAAGGCGGCTTGGGGAGGCCATCGCCGCCCAGCTCGGCCAGATCGGGGTCCAGGCCCGCCTCGAGGTGGTGGAGTGGGCCACCTGGCTTTCTCGGGTCTTCCGGGGGGCGGACTACCAGATGACCATCATCGGCCACTCCGAGCCCAACGACATCGGGATCTACGCCAACCCCAACTACTACTTCCGCTACGACTCCCCCAGGTTCCGGGAGCTCTACACCCAGTACCTGCGCACCCCGGACCCCAAACGGGCCTGCGAGCTCATGAAGGAGATGCAACGCCTCCTCGCCCAGGACGCGGTGAACCTTTGGGTGATGAACGCCCCCTACTTGGCCGCCATGCGCCGGGAGGTGATGGGCTGGTGGACGAACCAACCCACCCCGAGCCTCAACGTGACCCGGGTCTACCTGGCGCGCTAGATGCGGGGCTTCCTCCTCCGCCGCCTCCTCCTCGCCCTCTTCACCCTCTGGCTTTCCGCCACCTTGGTCTTCGCCTTCCTCCTCCTCCTGCCTGGGGACCCCGTGCAGGCCATCCTGGGCCTGGAGGCCTCCCCCGAGGCCCGGGCCGCCCTGGAGCGCTCCTTGGGCCTGGACAAGCCCCCCCTGGCGCGCTACCTGGACTGGCTAGAGGGGGTTTTCCGGGGGGAGCTGGGGGAGTCCATCCGCTACGGGAAGCCCGTGGCGGAACTCCTCTGGGAGAGGCTTCCCCTCTCCTTGGCCCTGGTCCTCCTGGGGCTTGGGGGTAGCCTGGCCCTCTCCCTCCCCCTCGCCCTCCTCGCCCTCCGCTTTCCCCTTTGGGACCTGGCCCTAAGCGGCCTCATGGCCTTCCTCCAGTCCCTCCCCACCTTTTTCCTCGGGGTGGCCCTCCTCTACCTCCTCGCCGTCCACCTTCCCCTTCTCCCCGCAAGCGGCTTCCCGGGCTGGGAAAGGCCCTTAGAGGCCCTCCGCCACCTCCTCCTCCCCGCCTTCACCCTGGCCCTCTCCCGGGCCGCCCTCCTCTTCCGCATGGCCCGGGCGAGCCTCCTGGAGGTCCTCTCCCAGGACTACATCCGCACCGCCCGGGCCAAGGGGGTCCCCGAGGGGCGGGTGCTTTGGAAGCACGCCCTGAAACCGGCAAGCCTTCCCCTAGTGACCCTTTTAGGCCTCGAGGGGGGCTTCCTCCTCACGGGGGCGGTGGTGGTGGAGGCGGTCTTCGCCCTCCCCGGCCTCGGGAGCCTGGCCCTCACCGCCCTGGAGGCCCGGGACTACCCCCTCCTCCAGGGCCTGGTCCTCGCCATGGCCTGCCTCATCGTCCTCTTCAACCTCCTCGTGGACCTCCTCTACGGCCTTCTGGACCCCCGGGTGGCGTATGCCTAGGCCAAGCCTCCTCTTGGGAAGCCTCCTCGTGGGCCTCTTCCTCCTCCTGGCCCTGGCCTCCTTCCTCTACCCCGTGGACCCCAACGCCCCGGACTTCCTCCGCCGTCTAAGCCCTCCTTCCCCGGACCACCCCCTGGGCACGGACCCCTTGGGCCGGGACCTCCTGGCGCGGGTCCTCCACGGGGCCAGAAACGCCCTTTGGGTGGGGGGCATCGCCGTGGCGGTGGGGTTTGGCCTGGGGGTCCCCTTGGGGCTCCTCGCCGGGTACCTGGGGGGCCTGGTGGACGGGGCCCTAAGCCTCCTCATGGAGGCCCTCTACGCCCTGCCCGGCCTTCTCCTCGCCCTCCTCTTCGCCGCCCTCCTGGGCCCCGGGGCCTTGAGCAGCATGCTGGCGGTGGGGCTATCCATGGTGCCCGCCTTCTTCCGGGTGGCCCGCGCCGGGGCCATGGCCCTCCGGAGCGCCCCCTTCGTGGAGGCGGCCGTGGCCTTAGGGGCCTCGAGGGGGCGCATCCTCCTCCGCCACATCCTCCCCAACCTCCTCGGGCCCCTCCTGGTCCAGGCGAGCCTAGCCTTCGCAGCCGCCCTCCTGGCCGAGGCCGCCCTCGCCTACCTGGGCCTCGGCGTCCAGCCCCCCGCCCCAAGCCTCGGCCGGATGCTCCGGGAGGCGCAAAGCTTCCTCCCCCTCTCCCCTTACCCCGCCCTGGTCCCGGGCCTCGCCCTCACCCTGGCCGTCCTCGGCTTCAACCTCTTGGGGGACGGGCTACGGGACCGGCTGGACCCCAGGCGGTAACCCTTGCCTACCTTTGCGGGGACGTGGTAAGTTTATTCGGCAAGAAAGGAGGACGCCATGTGCGCACCCTTGGTGATGGAGGCGGTGGCCCGCTCCCTTTCCCGGAGGGCCTTTTTGGGGGCGGGCCTGGGGCTTCTGGCGGGGCGGGCCCTGGCCCAGGCGGAGGTGCCGGGGAAGGCCTTCTCCCGGGCGGTGGACCTCACCCATGAGCTCTCCCCGGAGATCCCCCTCTTCCCCGGGGCCGAGCCCATGCGCATCACCACCCTGGTCACCGTGCGGCAGAACGGCTACTACGGGAACCGCCTGGACCTCTGGGAGCACTCGGGCACCCACATGGACGCCCCCGCCCACTTCGCCGAGGGGGGGCTTACGGCGGAGAAGCTCCCCGTGGCAAGCCTCATCGCCCCCCTGGCGGTGCTCCACCTCCACGAGCGGGCGGCCAGGGACCCCGACACCCAGGTGACCGTGGACGACATCCTGGCCTACGAGCGCCAGCACGGCCGCCTGCCCAAGGGGGCCTTCGTGGCCATGCACTCGGGCTGGGAGGCGCGCTGGCGCGACCCCAAGGCCTTCCTCAACCAGGACGCCTCCGGCACCCTCCACTTCCCCGGCTTCTCCCCCGAGGCGGCGGAGTTCCTGGTGCGGGAGCGGGAGATCGTGGGGGTGGGGGTGGACACCCTCTCCCTGGACCACGGCCCCTCCAAGGACTTTAAGGCCCACGTGATCCTCCTCGGGGCCGGGAAGTACGGCCTGGAGAACCTGGCCAACCTGGCCCAGGTGCCCCCCGCCGGGGCCCTCCTCTTCGTGGGCGGGCCCAAGCACCGGGGCGCCTCCGGCGGCCCCGTGCGGGCGGTGGCGGTATGGTGATCTCCTGGCTCCGGGTCCCGGAGGAGGCGGAGCTTCCCGAGGAGGTGAGGGCCCTCTTCGGGGAGTTCCGGGAGCAAATGGGCTTCGTCCCCAACGTGGCCCGGGCCTTCGCCCTAAGCCCCCGCTTCCTCCTCTGGTTCCGCTACTACCACGCCCTCATGCGGGGGGAGGGCCTCCTCAGCCGGGAGGAAAAGGAGGCCATGGCCATCGCCATAAGCGGGGAAAACCGGTGCGAGTACTGCGTGGCGAGCCACAAGCGCTACCTGAAGGAGCTCACCGGGGACGGGCGGCTCCCCGAGGTCCTGGCCGCCAACCCCCGCCGGGCGGAGCTTCCCCCGAGGATGCGGGCCCTGGTGAACTTTGCCCTCAAGGTAACCCACCGGCACTACGAGCTTTCGAAGGAGGACCTGAGGCCCCTCAAGGAGGCGGGGCTTTCCGACGAGGCCATCCTCGAGGCCGCCGAGGTGGCGGCCATGTTCAACTTCACCAACCGCCTCCTTAACGCCCTTGGGATAAGGCCCAACCCCGAGTACTATTCATGAGCCTCCTGGAGTTCCGGCAGGTTTCCGTGGCCTTTGGGGAGTACGTGGCGGTGGAAGGGGTTACCCTCCGCCTCGTCCCCGGGGAGTTCGTGAGCCTGGTGGGGCCCACGGGGTGCGGGAAGAGCACCCTCCTCAACGTGGCGGCGGGCCTCCTCCCCCCAAGCCGGGGGGAGGTCCTCCTGGAGGGGAGGCCCCTCAGGGGCCTGAACCCCTTGGCGGGCTACCTCTTCCAGCAGGACGCCATCCTCCCCTGGAAGACCGCCCTGGACAACGTGGCCCTCCCCTTGGTCTTCCGGGGGCGCCCCTGGGCCGAGGCCCGCAAGGAGGCCCTGGCCTGGCTGGAGAAGGTGGGGCTTGGGCGTTTTCCCCACCACTTCCCCCACCAGCTCTCCGGCGGGATGCGCAAGCGGGTGGGCCTGGCCCAGGTCCTCATCGCCGGCCCCAAGCTCCTCCTCATGGACGAGCCCTTCTCCGCCCTGGACGTGCAGACCCGGCAACTCATGGAGAACGAGCTTCTAAAGCTCTGGCAGGAGGACCGGAAGACGGTGCTCTTCGTGACCCACGACCTAGAGGAGGCCATCGCCCTCTCCGACCGGGTGGTGGTCCTCTCCGCCGGGCCCCGCTCCCGGCCCATCGGGGAGTTCCCCATCCCCCTCCCCCGGCCCCGGGACGTGGCGGAGATCCGGCTCACCCCCGAGTTCCTGCGGCTCCACCGGGAGATTTGGGAGCTTTTGCGAGGGGAGGTGATGCGGGCCCATGCGGGGGCTTAGGGTACGGCTTTGGCAGGCGGGGCTCCTCGTGGCCTTCCTCCTCCTTTGGGAGTGGGCCTCGAGGACAGGCCGCATAGACCCCTTCTTCTTCTCCTACCCCTCGGAGATCCTCAAGCGGGTCCTCCGCTGGTTCGGCACGGGGGAGGTCTACCCCCACCTCTACGTGACCACGGTGGAGATGCTCCTCGCCTTCGCCATCGGCACCCTCCTCGGGGTGGTCTTCGGGCTCTGGCTCGCCCTCTCCCCCGGGGTGGCGGCGGTGCTGGATCCCTACGTGAAGGCCCTGAACGCCATCCCCCGGGTGGTCCTCGCCCCCATCTTCACCCTGTGGTTCGGCCTCGGGGTCCTCTCCAAGGTGGCCCTGGGGGTCACCCTGGTCTTCTTCGTGGCCTTCTTCAACACCTACCAAGGGGTGAAGGAGGTGAGCCCCATCGTCCTGCAAAACGCCCGCCTCCTCGGGGCGAACCGCCGCCACCTCCTCGCCCACGTTTACCTGCCGGCGGCGGCGAGCTGGATCTTCAGCTCCTTGCGGACCTCCATCGGCTTCGCCGTCATCGGGGCCGTGGTGGGGGAGTACCTGGGAAGCGCCGCCGGGCTTGGCTACCTCATCGCCCAGGCGGAAGGGGTTTTTGACACCACGGGGGTCTTTGCCGGGATGGTGGTCCTCATGGCCTTCGTCCTGGCGCTGGACGCCCTGGTGGGGGCCGTGGAACGGAGGCTTCTCGTGTGGCGGCCCAAAGGAGGTGAAGCATGAAGCGGATTGCGGTCTGGTTCCTTCTGGTCCTTTTGGCCTTCGGCCTCGCCCAGAAGCGGGTGGTCCTGGGCGTGGGGGGGAAGACCGCCGTGGTCTACCTGCCCCTCACGGTGGTGGAAAGGCTCGGCTACTTCAAGGAAGAGGGCCTGGACGTGGTGATCCAGGACCTCCAGGCGGGTAGCCGCGCCCTCCAGGCCCTTATCGGGGGAAGCGTGGAGGTGGTGATGGGCTACTACGACCACACCATCCAGATGCAGGCCCAGGGCCGGGACATCGTGGCCTTCGTGCAGGTGGGGCGGTATCCGGCCATCGTCCTCGGGGTGCGCTCGGACCTGGCGGACCAGGTGCGGTCCATCGCCGACCTCAAGGGGCGCCGGGTGGGGGTCACCGCCCCCGGCTCCTCCACCCACTTCTTCCTCAACTACCTCCTGGTGAAGAACGGCCTCAAGCCCACGGACGTGGCCGTGGTGGGGGTTTCCGTGGGGGCGCAGGCGGTGGCCGCCGTGCAGAACAAGCAGGTGGAGGCCATCGCCAACGTGGAACCCGCCATCACCCTCCTGGAGGAGCGGGGCCTCATCAAGGTCCTGGCGGACACCCGCACCACCAAGGGCACCCGGGAGGTCCTGGGAGGGGAGTACCCCGCCGCCGTCCTCTACACCACCCGGGCCTGGCTGGAGCGGAACCCGGACACGGCCCAGCGCCTGGTGAACGCCATGGTGCGGGGCCTGCGCTGGATGCAGGGCAAGTCCCCCGAGGAGATCGCCGCCATTCTGCCCGAGGAGTACTTCCTGGGGGACAAGGCCCTCTACCTGAAGGTGCTCAGGAACTCCTTGGAAAGCTTCTCCCCCACGGGGCGCTTCAGCGACACCGCCCCCTTGCGGCCCCTCACGGTGCTCTCCGCCTTTGACCCCAACGTGGCCCGGGCGCGGATAGACCTGAAGCGCACCTACACCAACGCCTTCGTGGACCAGGCGCCCAAGCAGTAAGATTATGCATAAGAGGCGAGGGTTCCTGCGCAAAGCCCTGGTAGCCCTTATCGGCATTTCCTGAAGGCCCAAGCCCAGACCTAGAACATGGCCACCCCCTATCCCCCGGCCAACTTCCACACTCAAGAACATCCTCCAGTTCGCCCAGGAGGTGGAGGAGGCCACGGGGGGCGGGTGAAGATCACGGTCCACCCCGGGGGGTCCCTCCTCCCCCACCCGCAGATCCTCCCCGCGGTGCGCAACGGGCAGATCCAGATGGGGGAGGTCCTCATGTCCCTCCTCGCCAACGAAAACCCCCTCTTCAACCTGGACTCCATCCCCTTCGTGGCCATGAGCTACGAAGGGGCGCAGCGGCTTTACCAAGCCCAGCGGCCCGAGGTGGAGCGGTGGCTCGCCCAGCGGGGGGTGGTCTTCCTCTACGCCGTGCCCTGGCCGCCCCAGGGGCTTTACACCAAGAAGCCCGTCCAGTCCGCCCAGGACCTCCAGGGGATCCGCTTCCGCGCCTATAACCCCGCCACGGCCCGGCTGGCGGAGCTCCTGGGCATGACCCCCGTGCAGGTGGAGGCGGCGGACATCCCCCAAGCCTTCGCCACGGGCATCGTGGAGGCCATGATCACCTCCCCCGTCACGGGGGTGGACAGCCAGGCCTGGGACTTCGCCCGCTACTTCTACGACGTGAAGGCCTGGATTCCCAAGAACATGGGGGTCATCGGCCGCCGGGCCTTTGAGAGCCTCTCCCCCCAGGACCGGGAAGCCCTCCTGCAGGCGGCCAAGCGGGCGGAGAAACGGGGCTGGCGGCTAAGCCAAGAGCAGGAGGAGAAGGCGCTAAAGACCCTGGAGAGCCGGGGCATGCAGGTGGTGAAGCCCTCGCCCCAGCTCCTCGCCGACCTCAAGAAGGTGGGCGGGACCATGATCGTGGAGTGGCAACGCCAGGCGGGGGCCACAGGGGTGAAGGTCTACCGGCAGTACCTCGGCCGAATGAGCCTCCTATTTCGCCTGGCAGAACTCCTCGCGGCCCTCATGGGCCTTTTCGTCCTCCTGGTGATCCTGGCCCAGGTGGTGGAGCGCTTCCTCGGCTTCGTGGTCCCCTCGGCCCTGGAGCTCGCCGGCTACGCCACCGCTGGCCTCATCTTCCTGGGCCTCGCCCCCACCCTGCGGGCCGGGGGGCACATCCGGGTGGGGCTCCTCCTGGAGCGGCTTCCCCCAGGGCCCAGGCGGGCCGTGGAGGCGGGGGCTCTCCTCCTGGGCCTTTTGGCGAGCCTCTTCGCCGCCTACCACGCCTGGGCCAAGGCGGCGGAGAGCTACCGCTATGGCGACCTGGCCCCGGGGCTACTCCCCTTGCCCCTATGGCTGCCGCAGGGTTTTCTAGCCCTGGGGCTTAGCTTTTTCGCCTTAGGCCTCCTGGAAGCCTTCCTGAAGGCGGCGAGGAGGGAAAGGTGAACCTCCTCGAAGCCAGCCTCGCCCTCATCCTCACCCTCCTGGAGCTTGGGGTGTACGTGGGGCTTGCCCTCCTCCTGGTGGGCCTCCTGGCCCTCGCCCTCTACACCTAGGCCCCCCTTGGGCCCAACC
This sequence comes from Thermus hydrothermalis, assembly GCF_022760925.1. NCBI lineage: Bacteria > Thermotogati > Deinococcota > Deinococci > Thermales > Thermaceae > Thermus > Thermus hydrothermalis. The sequence goes on from NZ_JAKTNT010000001.1 coordinate 43,997, forward strand.
TGGCCACGGCCCTCTGGACGGCCACCTCGGGCTGGAGCCTGGCCGCCCTTCCCCTCTTCGTCTGGATGGGGGAGGTCCTCTATCGGTCCCTCCTGGCCCAGGGGCTTTTCCAGGGGCTTGCCCCGCTCCTCTCCCGGCTCACCGGGGGGCTCCTCCACGGGAACGTGGTGGCGAGCGCCCTCTTCGCCGCCGTCATCGGTTCCTCCGCCGCCACCACGGCCACGGTGAACCGCTTCACCCTGCCCGAGCTCCTGCGGCGGGGCTACCCCAAGCCCCTCGCCCTGGGCTCCCTGGCGGGGGCGGGCACCCTGGGCTTCCTTATCCCCCCGAGCGTCATCATGATCGCCTACGGGGTGATGGCGGAGGTGTCCGCGGCCCGGCTCTTCATGCTCACGGTGGCCCTCCTCGCCCTAAGGCACCGGGACGCCTTGCCGAGGGAGCCCTCGAGGCCCCTCGGGGAAACCCTCCTGGGCCTCCTAAAGGTGGGCCCCGTACTCCTCCTCATCCTCCTCGTCCTGGGCTCCATCTACCTTGGGGTCGCCACCCCCACGGAGGCGGCGGCCATCGGTGTAGTGGGGGCCTTCCTCCTCGCCGCCCTCTGCCGGGAACTCTCCCCTTCCCTCTCCTTTGAAAGCCTCTTGGGAGCCGTGCGTACCACCAGCATGATCGGCCTCATCTTGGCGGGGGCTGGGGTGCTCACCCTGGCCATGGGCTTCACGGGCATCCCCCGGGCCCTGGCCGCCTGGGCGGCCGAGGCCGGGGTCACGCCAATAGCCCTCATCTTCTTCCTAACCCTGGTCTACATCGTCCTGGGCTGGTTCCTGGACGGCATCTCCATCGTGGTCCTCACCATCAGCGTGATCCTGCCCGTGGTGAAGGCCATCGGTGTGGACCCCCTGTGGTTTGGCATCTACCTGGTGATTATGGTGGAACTCGCCCAGATCACGCCGCCCGTGGGCTTCAACCTCTTCGTCCTCCAGTCCCTGACCGGGGAGGACCTCGTCCGCATCGCCCGGTATAGCCTCCCCTTTATGGGGGTCCTCCTCCTCATGGTGGCCCTCCTGGTGGCCTTCCCCGAACTGGCCACCTGGCTACCCCGGACCATGACGGGAGGCTAAGGCCTGGCGGCACGAGCTCGCCATCTGGCGGATGGTATCGCCCCTTGGGGAAACCTTCCTGTAGGCAGCTCCTCGGCATCTTGACTCCAACAAGCGGAATGCCTTCGTGTGCTACTTGATCTCCAGGGTCAGATGCGCAAAAAGAGGGGGTGCTATGAAGCTTAACCGTGAGCACCCCCTTTAACCACCTTGATTCCAAAGGTCCTTGAAGGCTAAGACCTCGCCAAAGACTACCTGGCCAGCAAAACCCTCCTCAAACCCCTCTTCCCCTCTCTACCCCACCTCTCCCGCTTCTACCGCGTCCTCCAAAAAGCCGCCCGCCTCCCCGCCCTCCTGGCCCAACGCCTGGAAGGCGGACCCGGCCTCCCCCAAGGGGTGGACCGCAAACCCCTACCCCTAGTCCACGGCCACCGCATCCACACCCGCTCCTTCCCCCACGTAGCCATCGGCGTGGGCCCTTTGGATTTGCTGGGCTTGTCCTGGGGGTGGTGATGAACGAGCGGGGACGCTTCTTTCGCTTCGCCCTTTTGCCCAGGAACGTTCGGGAGAAGTGGAGCGAGGGGCTATTGGAAGGTATGAATTTCGGCAAACCAAGAAACCCTGAGTTGGGATATACTGAAACCATGGAACTGGCCAAGCTTAGCCGAAAGGGCCAACTCTCCATTCCCAAGCGCCTCCTCAGGGCCATGGGCGTGGAGGGGGAAGCTTACTTCCTAGTGGAGCTCGCCCCCGAAGGGGGGCTCCTCTTGCGCCCCGCCGGGGTCTACCCTCTGGAGGTGTACACGGAAAGGCGCCTCCAGGAGCTCCTGGCAGAGGACGCCCTTACCGAAGAGGAACGGGCCCGCCTTGCCGCAATCCCCCGCTAAGCTCCGCCGCCTTTTTCTAGACGCCAACGTCCTCTTCGCCGCTTGTTGGCAAGCGGGAAGGGCGCGGGCTCTTCTGGAGCTAGCGCCCAAAGTGGGCTTAGAGCTCCTCACCTCCGCCCACGCCCTGGAGGAGGCCCGGCGCAACCTGGAGGCGAAACGGCTGGAGGCCCTGGAGTACCTTCAGGTCCTTCGGGAAAGCGTGCGGCCGGTTCCTGAGGCTCCTTGGAGCTTGGTGCAAAAAGCCTTAGCGAAAGGTCTTACCTTGGAGGATGCACCGATCCTGGCGGCCGCCTGGAGCGCTCGTGCGAATGCCCTGGTTACCGGTGACCGACGCCATTTCGGGCACCTTATGGGCAAAAAGGTGGGAACGGTCTGGGTGCTTTCCCTGAGGGAGTCCTTGGAGTTGGTTCTGGACCTCCTGGAGAGCCAGGGGTGAGGAAAGCTTTGGGACGAGGGGTTTGCGGGGTCCCGTAGGCCCTGAAGTTCCCCCTGGCCCACCGAGGAGGAAGGGAGAAGCCTTGGGCATGGCAAGATCCCTCCGCCTGGCGGTCTTTCTGCTCCTGGGGGGCTTAACTTACGGCCAAAGATTGGGCAAACCCCTGGGGGCTGACTGGAACGCCATCTCCCAAGATCTCTTGGCGACCGGGGCGGCACCCGACACGCTCGGGGAAAGACCTCCCTTGGAGCGCCTCCTCCTTGGGCCCTTGCCTGAGGGTTACCAAGGGTTTTCCCTTTCCGTGGGGCTTCTCCGTTGGAGCGTGCCCTGGACCTTCGCCGGGGCCTTGGAGGGGCTCGTGGTGGCCGATTCTTTATGGCAGGGCTTCTGGCTCACCAACGCCCTCTGGGCCGCAGAGGACGGAGGCATCGCCCTGGTGTTCTTCCTCGAGCGCAGAGCGCCTTTCAAACCCTCATAGGTACGGTGCAAACCCCTCAAGGAACGGGTGAAGAGGCAACTTGTCGCCCTGGAAGAGCGGTTCACACGCCGCAAGGCGCCCTTACTGAAGGCCCTGGAGGAGTACCAGAAGGTGCTCGCCCACCTGGAGAACCTTCGGGCGGAAGGGCGCTACCCCGAGGGCGCCCTCCGGGCGGCCCTTGCCCGGGAGGAGCTTAGGATCGCCTACGTCAAGGGGGAGCTTGCCCGCCTCGAGGAGGCCCACCGCCTCCAGGTGGCCAAGCGCCTCACCCGGGCCCGGGTCAAGGCCGCCCGCCTAGCGGCCCTGGCCCAAGCAGAGGAGGCCTTGGACGACCTCTTCCCCCTGCCGCAAAAGGAGGAAGGCCATGCCCCTGCTCTTTAGCCTGCGCAACATGCGCGCCTACTGGATCGGAAAGCGGGACGGGAGGAATTTCGCCAAGAAGCACGCCAGCCTCGCCTACCTCACGCCAAGCCCCTTCCCCCAGGAGCTCGCCGAGCGCTTCCGGCGCTGGATGGAGGGGGTGGCGGGGCGGTACCTGCGGCTTAGGGCCAGGCTGGAGGAGCGGCTAGAGGTGGTCCGCCACCAGCGGAAGGCCCTCACCCGGGTGGTGGGCCAGGACGAACCCACCCCGGAAGTCTTCGCCCACATGTGGGGCTACGCCGGGCGGTACGGGCTCCTCGGAGCGGTGCTCGCCGCCGAGCTCGTCTACAACAAGCTCGCCATGGACACCCTAGAGCTCTCCCAGCTAGAGGCCTACATCGTGGCCTCCATCGCCACCTTGGTCATGTTCTGGCTTGGGCACGAGGCGGGCAACCAGTTCCGGAAGGGCAACGTGCCCCTCGCCCTGGGCATGGCGGTCTTGCCGGCCCTGATGGCGGTGAGCTTCGCCGCCCTCCGCACGGAGTTCACCCGGCGCATGGCCCAGATCAACGGGGACCCCCTCCCCTCCCCCTGGGCCCTGCCGGCCCTTTTGGTCTTGGGCCTGGCCCTCGTGGCCTTCACCTTCTTCCTGGGCTACAAGAGCCCCCACGAACGGGAGGTGCTCATGCGGAAGCTCTTCCTCACCGCCCGGAAGGAGAGGCGGCTTGCGGAGCACCTAGAGGCCCTACACCGGCACACGGAGCGCGCCCTGGACCAGCTCCTCGCCCACTACCGGGAGGAGGTGGCCGCCTACTGGCGGGGGTTCGCCCGGGCCTGGCCCGCCTGGGACCCGGCCCCCGAGTTCGTGGGATACGTGCCCCCCTTGAACCGCCCCGAGCTCCCACCCCTCACCCACGAGGCCCCGAGCGACCCCCTGACGCAAGAGGTGCGGGCGGGATGATCCCTTGGGTCTTGAGCCTAGCCCTCACCCTGCCCTTTGGCGGGCAGGTCCAGGACTTCCAGGTGCTGGTGGCCCTGGGATGCAGCGCCCCCCGTCACGTGCAAAACGCCTACCGGGAGGCACTGGCCCACGAGGTCCTGCCCCGCCTGGCGGAGAGGCTTCTCAACGAACGGATACGCCTCACCCTGGCCCCCATCACGGGGCGGAGCTACACCGCCCCCGTGCGGGTCCTGGAAACGCCGGACCCCCTTTCCACCCCCCGGTTCAAGCTGGAAAAGGAAAAGGCCCTCTGGCAGAGGCGGGCCCTCGAGGCCTTTGACGAGCTCCGCAGGCGGGCCACCGCCGAGTGCACCAAGGGCACGGAGATCGTGGCCGCCCTAAAGGCGGCTGGGGAGCGGGCCAGGGGCAGGGGGCGCATCCTGGTCCTGGCCCACGGATTTGAGCAGTCCGAGCTGGTGAACCTTTACGATTACCGGCTCAAGCTGGAAAGGCCCGAGGTGCGCAAAACCCTGCTAGAGCGGACAAAGCAACGGCTGGGATTACCTAACCTAAGGGGCCAGGAGGTCTGCATCGCCGGCATCACCGCAGGCCACGACAACAACGCCAACGCCCGGCTCACCACCTCCATCAAGGCCTTTTGGGAAGAGCTTATCGCCGCTTCCGGAGGGAGGCTTGTGGGCTACGGCGCCTCCCCCCGGCTCTACCCCTTCCTATAGGCCATGGCCGCAGTCTGGAAACGCACGGGAGATCCGCTTGGGGACTTTATCCGGCTCATCCTCCTCCTGGAGGAAGCCCTGGAGCGGCTCGGGGCTCCCCCTGAGGCCACCCTGGGGGCCAAGCTCCACTCGGGGGCCGCCCTGGCTTTTTTCCAGAGCTACCCCGATGGGGAGGAGGTGCGGGCCAGGCTTTGGCGGCTCGTGGAGGTGCGGAACGCCGTCCTGCACGAGCGGGCGGAGGTCCCCCCTTGGGCCTTTGAAGAGGGAGAGGCCCTCCTCCGCCGGATGCTTCTCGCCCTGGAGAGGCAGGGGTTCTACGAAAGGGGGGAGCTTGCCGAGCGGGTGGCCTTCCTTCAGGCCCCGCCCCCGCCCGAGCCCGCGCCTATCCTCGAGGCCATCCCCCCGGAGGAGGCGCGGGTCCCCGAACCCTTGCGGGAAAGGCCCAAACGGCCCTGGTGGGCCCTCCGCCTTCCCCTGCCCATTCCCGCGCGGGCCCTTCCCAGAAGGCTCCTCCCCGTGCCCAAGCGTAGGCTCCGCTAGGGAAGCACCTTATCCAGGTCCTCGGGGAAGCGGTGGACCCCTTCCACCCCTTCGGGCACCCGCAGGGCCATGTAGACGAGCCGAGGGCTCCTCTCCGGCGGCGGCGCATTCCCCCAGTCCCGGGCCAGCATGAGCCCCTTCCCCTGGGTCCCCGCCACCCCCTGTACCAGGCTTTCCATGAAGGGGGCCCGTTTCCGGAGTTCCCGGGCCGTGGGCTTGCACTCCAGAAACCACAGGGCACCCCGGTAGAGGAGGACGCCGTCCACCTCCGTGTTCTGCCCGCCCAGGTCCTCCCGCCCTCCCAGGGGCACGAGGTTGCCGCCCATGGCCGCCCTACCTCCTCTGGTCGCAAGGTGGGCCTGGAGCTCGGCGAAAGCGAGGTACTCCAGGGCAAGACCCTTCAGGCTTCCCCTGTCCTTACCGGAAAACTCCCGGCCAAACCGCCTCCACCGGTCAAGGAAGCCTTTGACTAGGGGAGAGGTGTCCCATCCCCGCTCCGCCTCTTCCCAGCCCTCGAGGATGCGGCGGGCCAAAGCCAAGAGCTCGGGGTCCGGGTAAGGTCTCCCCACCTTGCCGAGGAGCCGGTACACTCGCAGGAGAGGGTAGGCCTCCGGGTCGCCCTCCCCCCAGGGAACGGGGAGCTCGCCCCCCTCTAGCCGCAAAAGCCGGTCCCGGTCCAGGTAGGAGGCCTCCACCCCTTTCCCCAAGGCGAGGAATAGGCCCATGGCCAAGGCGGTGGTGCCCCCATTGAGGTTGGCGTGCACGGGTAACCCCCGCCTCGAGGCCTCCTCCACCACGGGGCCTAGAAGCCTGACCACCTCCTTCCAGGCCCAGGGGGAGGAGAGGAAGCTGAAGTGGACCCGCACCCCCTGTTCCCGGAAAAAGGCTTGGGCCGAGCGGAGTTGCCCCTCCATTTCCCCGGTGGCGAGGGGGTAGACCTCCTCAGGCTTGGCGTGGAGGTAAGCGGCGTAAAGGGGCATGCTCTGCTCGGAAAGGAGGGCGAGAAGGCTTGGCCCCTGTGGGGCGGGAAGGGCCTTCTTGGGGGCCTTGCCCTGGGCTTGGGGAGCGAGGTGCGCCGCCAAGGGCTTTTCCGGGTGGGCGAGGAGAACCCCCTGCTCCTGCGCCCAGGCCCGCCAGCGGGCCAGGACGTTGCCCCTTTGTTTGGCGTGGAGGCTTTGCAGGTGGGCGGCGTGGAAGGCCACCACGGGCCGGCACAGGTAGCCTCCAAGCCTCTGGGCCTCCTGGCGGTGCTGGGCGAGGGCGTTCCGCTCCATCTCCCCCTTAGGGTTCCCAAGGTGGGGGCGCACCCAGTAGGGCCGGCCCCGGTAGACCACAAAGAGGCCTCCCCCACGCCCATGAAGCCGCACGGCCTCTGCCCCTTGGAGGAAGGCCCTGGGCGGTTGCACGGGCTCCACCTCCTCCCCCTCGGGCCGGAGGTAGAGGCGGAGGTAGTCCGCTAGCGTCAGGGCAGCACCCCCGTCTCGCACCTCCTCCCCTTCCTCCGGGAGGAAGAAGAGGGCCCGGGGGGCCTCGAGGTCCCGGTGGGCGTCCAGGAGGAAGACCCTGGCCCCCGTCCCCTGCCAGCGGCGGAGGGAGCGGAGGGCGAGGAGCTTGGAGCCCCCGGTGAGGTTGACCCAAACCCCCTCTCCTGGCTCCACCCCTGCCCCGTCCAAAGCCCCCGCTTCCAGCAGGCGGTAGGGGGTGCCCTCCTCCTCAAGGAGCCGCAGAAGGGCCTCCCACTTCTTCTCGTACCCCGGCCAGGGCCTTTCGGCGTAGAAGACCGCTTCCTCCACGCTGCCCGCGCGGCTACGCACGAACTTGAGCCCTATGTAGGCGGGGCCGGGCTCGTTGCCCAAGAGAGAAACGTAGACCGCCATGGCTCACCGGGGCAAGGGGATGGCCTCGAGGTCCGGCTGGAACCCGAGCGCCCCTTGGAGGTCCTGAAAGAGCTTCCGGGCGAGGGCCGCCACCTGGTCCACCTGCTTCTCCGTGGGCACCTGCAGGCCGTGGACGAGGAGGGCCTGGTTTCTGGCCTTGAGCACCCCAGCAAGCCCCTGCAGGTCCCGGACGTTCAGGGAGGCCAGGAGGGGGTCCCCCAGCACCCGGAGGAAGGCCAAGACCTCCAGAAGCCCGAGCTTTTCCCGAACCCTCGGGGCCTCGTTCCCCGGGAGGATGCGCCGAAGCTCCTCCGCTAAAGCCTCCGCCTCCTCCGGGGAGAGCCCGGGGGCCTCGGCAAGGCGGCCGAACCGGCCAAGCCGCTCCTGGAGGAGGAGTTCCAGGGCCCGGTAGGCGTAGAGGGCCGCCAGGGTGGTCTGGCCCCGCTTGCCGAAGCGTTCGCTCAGGTGAAGGAGGGTGGCCGCCACCGCCAGCACCCCTCGGGGGTTCGCCAGGTCCCCTGTGGAAAGAAGCTCCCGCGCCGCTTGGAGAAGCTCCGTTTGGCGCTTGAGGCGCCCGAAGTGGCGGGCCAGGGGGTGCTGGAGCCAGACGTTCCTGCCCAGGGCCTCGAGGAGGCTTTCCCCCTTCCTGGCCGCCTCCTTAAAGTCCAGGGCCCGCCAAGCCCGGTACATCTCGGCGAGGAGGTGGTGACGACTCCTCGGACTAAAGTCCGAGGCTTCTCGGTTCAAGATACAGCTATCCCTGTATCTTTCCCCGAAGGCCCCGTCCAGGCCCGAGCCAAGATGTTCCGCGCAGCGGCCACATCCCTGTGAAGCGGCGTCCCGCAGGATGAACAAACAAACTCCCTCACCCACAGGGGCTTTTTCTCCCTGTGGCCGCACACCGGACAGTCCTGGCTCGTGTATTTGGGGTCTACCCTTATGACTCGCCTACCAGCCTCCTCCGCTTTGTAGGCGAGGATTTGCAAAAACTGCGCCCAACCGGCATCGTGTACGCCCTTGGCTGTGTGGCTACGAGCTAAGCCAAGAACGTTCAGGTCTTCGTGGACGATAGTCCCATAGCGGTTAACAAGCCTCCTCGCCACCTTGTGGTGGAAGTCCAACCTTTGCCTAGCTACCTTCCGGTGTAGCTTGGCAAACTCTTCCTTGGCCTTCAGGTAGCGACAGCTCCCCTTCCCTTTACGAGAGAGCTCCCTCTGCTTCCTAGCCAGCCTCTCCTGGGTCTTCTGGTAGTACCGAGGGGCTTCTATCTTTTCCCCCTCCGAGGTGATGAGGAAGTGGGGGTTGGTCCCCAGGTCAAGGCCCACCGCCTCCCTAGACGGGGGAAGCGGTTTGGGGTCTACCTCACACACAAAGACGATGTACCATTCGTCCCCTTCTCTTTTGATTGTGGCGGTCTTGATTTTCCCTTCAAGCGGGCGGTGCATCTTGACCTTAACCGAACCAATCCCGTGAAGAAGAACCCGCTTCCCGCCCTCCTGGACTTTGATCCCGGTGGCGTAGGCCTGGGGGAAGGTGAAGGCGTCGTAGCGTCCCTTTCCCTTGAACCGGGGGTAGCCGGCTTTACCCTTTCTGGCTTTTAGGCGGCGGAAGAAGCCCTTGAAGGCTCGGTCTACTCTCTTAAGAACGTCTTGCAGGACCTGGGAGTGGACCCTATTTGTACTCCGGCAGGTCGGCTCTTATCTCTGGGAGCCACCTCATTTGTTCGTAGAGGGAAAGGCTTTTCTTCGCTTTCCTATGTGCCATCCTCCGTTCTTGGAGGGCGGCGTTGTAGAGCTGGCGGCAGAGCTCCAGGGTGCGCTCCAGGTCCTTTTGCTGGGGCTTGGTGGGGTAGAGGCGGTATTTGAAGGCTTTACGTGCCACGTGCCATCACAATAGCGCATCCTCCGCTTGTCCTGCTATGTGCACCTTCGACGGGCGTGGGGGAGTTTATGTATCCCCGGCTCGGGAACTGGGGGATTATCGCTTCCCTACGCCGCCCCCTCTTTTCTGTAAAGGGCCTGGGAGTTCCCGCCCGCAGCCACCGCCTCCTTGTACCTGGCCCACGCCTCTTGCAACGCCTTCCACCGTTCCTGCTCTTGGAGCATGGAAACCCTTATACCACAAGGCCCCCCTCCGGTAGAATGGACCGGAACATGGCCGCAAGCCGCCCTTCCAAGAAGGAGGTCCTGGCCCGGGCGCAGCACCTGGACGAGGCCAACGTGGCCCGCCTTGGGCTCATCTCCATCCAGGAGCGCATCCCCGAGGGCTACTCCTCTTGGGAAGAGGAGTTTGAGTTCCTGGGCAAGCCGGTGAAGCTGGCCTGCTACGCCAGCGAAAAGGTGGGGGGCGTGCCCCACGGCTTGGACAACGAGGTTTCCTTGGCCCTCATCGCCCTTTACTTCAACGCCGGAAGCCCCGAGGACGGCACCTTCACCGCCACCCCTTACCAGATCCTGAAGCTCATGGGCCTGGACACCTCGGGCTACTACTACCAGGCCCTCAAGGAGAGCCTCATGCGCCTCACCACCGCCACTTACGTCCTCTCAGAGGCCTGGCGGGCGGATGGGCGCTGGCAGAGCGTCACCTTCCGCTACATAGAGAAGCTGGAGTACACCTCTTCCGCCGAGGGCAAGCTGGACCGGGCCAGCGTCTTGCGCATCACTCTGGCCAAGGAAATCGTGCGCTCGCTAAAGCAAAACTACGTGAAGCCCATTGACATTGAGTTCATGGCGAGCCTCCGCCGCCCCTTGAGCCGGGCCCTGTACCGGCTTTTGGACGCCCAGCGGTTTTCCCCGGAGAACCCGGCCCCCCTCACCCGGTTTGAGGTGAACCTCATGGAGTGGGCCGCCGCCTGCAAGATCGTCCACAAGCGGCCCGACAAGGTGCGGCGCACCCTCGAGCCCGCCCACGAGGAGCTCATAGAGCGCCGCTACCTTCAGTCCGTGGAATACATCGGCCGGGGCCAGAACCAGACCATCGTCTACGTCTTCGGCGAGGAGGCGGGCGGGGTCCCAGATATGGAGGCGGTGGAGCTCCTGATGGCGGAGGGCCTTTCCTTCACCAGCGCCTATTCCCTCGCCCGCCGCTACCCCTTGGCCCACATCAAGGAGCGCTTGGAGCGGTACCGGAACATCCTGGCCTCCGGGTACAAACCCAAGAACAATCTGGGCTTCCTGGTGGACGTGATCCGGGACGAAAGCGGCAAGTACGCCCGCGCCCTCCCCCCCGCCTCCGCCCGCAGGGTCCAGGCCAAGGTGGAGGAGGAGGAGGCCCGCCGCATAGAGGAAGAGGCGGAAAGGGAGTGGCAGAACATGCCCAAGGAGGCCCAGGTGCGCCGGGCGGTGCAGGTGGCCCAGCTCCTTTTGCGTTCCCGCCTTTCCGTGGGCGACCTCGAGGACCTCACCCGCCTCATGGAGGCGGGGGTGCTTGAGCCGCGGCGGGTGGTGGAGGAGCTCAAGGAGGCGGCGTCCCGGGGGACTTTGGAGGAATGGGTCCAAAGTTTCCGCATGGGGCTGGGGGAGTAGGGGTATCGGAAGACTTGGGGAGTTTTGGGCGGGGCGGGAAGCGAAACCCCGCCCTTTTCCCTTAGTTAAGGCAAAATCGGCTCGTACCCCGACTATCGGAAGACTTGGGGAGTTTGCCCGGTCCCGTATCGGAAGACTTGGGGAGTTTGGGGAGCAAACTATCGGAAGACTTGGGGAGTTGGTATCGGAAGACTTGGGGAGTTCTATCGGAAGACTTGGGGAGTTTTTCACCCCGGTTTGCGTCCTGAACGCGGTTTTCGCCCCGCCGCCCCCCGTCCTTGTTGTTGATCATCAATATATCAATGGGTTTAGAGCATTTAAGGAGATTAATAGAGATCAACAACACGGCACTATTGTTTGGATCCATTCCCTTTAGCGTTGGACAGGGCTCCCCTCTTTCCTTGCTCCATGTAACGTATCCAAGCAATGGCTATCGGAAGTCTTGGGGTGTCCTTCCCCCGGAAGCCCTCCGTGCCTGGCCCCGGTGGGTGCCCATCCCGAATGATAAAGCTCTGTATGAAGGTCCTCATCCTCACGGTAGGGACCACCCCAGGCCCCCTGGAGGAGGCCTTGGCCCACCACGCCCCGGAAGGGGTGGTTTTCCTGGCGAGCCAGGACACCCATCCCGTGGCGGCGAAGCTGGTGCGGGACTATGGCACCTCCTTGCGCCATCACGCCTCCTTTCTGGACTGGTCCGAAAGCTTTGCTGCAAGCTATCACGTAACCTTGAAGAACCCAAAGACGTTCCTGAAACAGAAGAGACTGGCGCCGGTTGCCTACCTGAAAGCGAGTACCAGGGCCAGCGAAGCGAGCGCTACCGTGTGAGCGATGGGCACCGGGGCCGAATGGGTACAATCGGGCCATGGTCTTGGCGGCGCTGGTGCTCCTCCTGGAGGGCGAGGCCCCGCCCGAGCCCTTGGGCCTAAGGGGGTTTTTCTACGGGCTCCTGCGGGAGGTGGCCCCCGAGGTGCACGACCAGGGGGAAAACCCCTTTGCCCTGGGGTTTGGGGGGAAGGAGGGGGCTTACTGGGCCCGGGTGAGCTTTCTAAGGGAGGACCTCTATGCCCGGCTCTCCCCTACCCTCTTCGCCCTCGAGGGCCAGGAGGTGCGCCTGGGGACCCCCTTCCGCCTCAAGGCCGTGCTCCAGGAGGGACACCCCTGGGCGGGGGTCACCACCTACCCGAGGCTTTTCCAGAACCCCTTAGGGCCGGACCTCCCCTTGCGCTTCCACGCCCCCACCTTCTTCCGCCGCAAGGGGGTGCACTACCCTCTCCCCGAGCCTAGGCTGGTGATGGAGAGCCTCTTACGGCGCCTCGAGGCCTTCGGCACCCTCAAGGCCCCAGAGGAGGTGCGGGAGGCCCTCTTGGAGAGGACCACGGTGCGCTGGCTGGAGGGGCGCACCCTGAGGGCGGCCACGGAGGTGGACACCGTGGGCTTCGTGGGCCGGGTGGTCTACCACCTCCCTAGGGCCACGGAGGAGGAGCGGGCTTGGCTTTGGGCCTTGGGGCGCTTCGCCTTCTTCGCCGGGGTGGGGGCCAAGACTGCCCTGGGCTACGGGCGGGCCAAGGTGTTCGCCCCGAGGGAGGGGGATGGGTAGGCTCCTTGTGGTCCTGGCCCTCCTCCTCGTGGCGGCCTGGTTTTGGCAGCGGCCCAAGCCCCCGCCGCCAGGCGTCCTGGCGCCCCATCCCCCGGTGCAGGAGCCCTTGGGGCCGGAAGATCCCCGTGCCCTGGTGAAGGGCCCCTACCGGCTAATCCCCGTGGCCCGGTTCGGCCTCGAGGCCCGTCTCCTCGCCAAGCGCCGCTACCGCTTTGACCGGTGGGCGGCGGTCGCCCCTTGGGACTTCGCCCTGGGCTGGGGACGGATGTCGGACACCGCCGTTCTCCGCCGCATGCGCATCTGGCAGGCGGACCGCTTCTACTTCTACGCTGGCTCCGGGGAGCCCCCCATCCCTTTGAGGGAGATCGTGGAGCATAGCGCCAACATGCACCTCGTGCCGGCAAGCCCAGGGATAGAGCGGGCCATGGGCCGGGTGCGCCCTGGCCAGGTGGTGCGCCTCGAGGGCTACCTGGTGGACGTCTACGGGCCGGATGGGTCCTATTGGCGGACCTCCACCACCCGCCAGGACACGGGGGCCGGGGCGTGCGAGGTGGTCTGGGTGGTGCGTTTTGCCTTTCGGTAGGGCCGGGGTTCTTGTGTGGGAACCGTCAGAGCCTGGTTGCCGAAAAGCGCACATACCTGGTATCCTTCCCTCATGAAACGGGAAAGGTTGGTTCCCCTCACGGAGTGGGCCCGCAAAGAGGGGATGTCGGAGAGCCTGGCCCGGAGGTGGATCAAGGAGGGCAGGCTGGCGGCGGTGCGCCTGGGCCACTACTGGTACATCCCCGAGGAGGTGGACGGTCCCGAGCGGAGGACGCAGGTTTACACCCTCTTCACCCACGCCGGCGGGGCGGGGAAGACCTCCCTGGCCCGGGACCTGGGGTTTGAGCTGGCCTCGAGGGGGTACCGGGTTCTCCTGATTGACGCCGACCCCCAGGCCAACCTCACCGCCTGGCTCGGCGTGGACCCGAGCGGCGTTCAGGACGAGGAAACCCTCCTTCGGGTCATCCGCCAGGACCTCCTCCCCCCGCCCAAGGAGGTGGGCCGTAACCTTTACCTGGTCCCCGCCTCCGTGAACCTGGCGGTGGGGGAGCTGGAGCTGGACCGGAAGCCCTTGGGCGCCCTGGCCCTGCGCACCGCCCTGGAAAAGCTGGAGCGGTACGACCTGGTCTTCGTGGACTCCCTGCCCTCCCTGGGCTCCTTGGCGGTGATGGCCGCCCTGGCGGGGGACGGGCTCCTGGTGCCCGTGGAGACGGGGGCCAAGGGAATCCAGGCGCTAAAGGCGGTGATCGGGGTGGCCAAGGAGTACCGGGAGGCCCTGCGCAAGGTGGACCCCGAGGCGGTGTCGGGGCGGGGCCATATCATCCGCGCCTTCATCCCCACCAAGTACGACGCCCGCACCGCCGGCGACAACCGGGTGCTGGAGACCATCCAAGAGCTGGAGGAAATCGCTCCCGTAACCCCTCGGATGGCCTACCGGCCTGGCCCACACCGCCGTGCCACGGAGGAGGGGGTGCCCATCCACCTCACGGGGGACAAGGAGGCGGCGGAGGAGGTCGCCCGGCTCGCCGACTTCCTCCTGGAGAGGGTCTTCCGCTTTGAGGAGGTGGTGGCGTGAGCGCCATCCGGGCCTACCTCAAGGGACTGGTGGAGGAGGCCAAACGCCCTGCATCCTCCGTGGCCCTCCTGAGCGAGCTTGTTCCCCGCCCCCAACCCCGCCGCCGCTTTGACGAGGCCTCCCTCCAGGCCCTGGCCGAGTCCATCCGGGCCCAAGGGGTCCTGGAGCCCCTCCTGGTTCGCCCCGTGGAGGGCGGGAAGTACGAGATTATCGCCGGGGAAAGGCGCTACCGTGCGGCGGGGATGGCGGGGCTTAAGGAGGTCCCCGTGGTGGTCCTGGAGGTGGAGGAGAAGGCCGCCTCTGCCATCGCCCTCATGGAGAACCTCCAGCGGGAGGACCTGAACCCCTACGAGGAAACCATCGGGGTCCTGGACCTCCTGGCCCTGGAGCTTGGGAAGAGCAGGGACGAGGTGGTGCGCTTCCTCCACCGGATGCGGAACGAGAAGGGGGGTAAGGCTACCCCCAACGTTGGGGGTAGCCCAGAGGCCCAGAAGGTGGAAGAGGTCTTCCGCCTCCTCGGACGAATGACCTGGGACTCCTTCGTGAAGCACCGCCTCCCCCTCTTGAGGCTTCCCGAGGACCTGAAGGAGGCCCTGGAAGGAGGTGCCATCCCCTACACCGCCGCCTTAGAGCTCAAGAAGGTGAAGGACGATGGCCTTCGGAAGGCCCTTCTGGAAGAAGTGAAGGCGGGGCTTTCCTTGCGGGACCTGAAGGCCAGGGTGCGGGAGGCCTTAAGGCGGGAGGAGGCGCCCAAGCCCTGGTACAAGGAGGTGGTGGCGAGGCTTAGCCGGCTTGACCTCGAGGCCCTCCCCCCCAAGAAGCGCCGCCTGGTGGAAGAGAAGCTGAGGGAGCTGGAAGCCGTGCTTCTCTGAGGGTTTGGGGGCTTCTGCGTTCCCCAGAAGAGACCGTTACTCTTGGGACGCCTGAAGGTGCCCCCGGGCCTGGAGAGGTGGCCCAAGGGTGGTAGAAGGGAGGAAGACGTATGGGAAGGCTTGAGGAGTTGCTTCAGCAGTTGCCGCCCGAATTGCAACGGGAGGTTGCCGACTTCGCGGAGTTCTTGCTGGAAAAGCGGCGCCGCAAGCAAGCACGTCCGTTGCGACAAGATTGGGCGGGAGCGCTCCGGGAGTACCGCAGTCAGTACACTGCGCTAGAGCTTCAGAAAGAGGCGTTGCGGTGGAGGGGCGATTGAGCCATGTATCTGGTGGACACGAACGTCTGGTTGGAGCGCTTCCTGGAGTAGGAGCGGGCGGAGGAGGTCGGAGCCTTTTTGGCCCAAACCCCCTCGGACCAGTTATGCCTAACGGACTTCTTCCTCCACTCCATTGGTATCGTGCTTGGCCGGCTTGGCAGGTCGGATGCCTTCGTCTTGTTCGTCCGGGATGCATTCCTGGAGGGGGCCGTTTCCCTCGTTCGCCTAAGCCCTGAGGATATGCCGGACCTGGTTGCGACCATGGAGCGGTATCGGTTGGATTTTGACGATGCCTATCAGTACAGGGCGGTGGAAAAGTACGGCTTGATCTTGGTCAGTTTTGACGGCGACTTTGATAGGACGCCCCTCGGGCGCAGGACGCCTGCTCAGGTACTTGGTAAGGGATAGCCCGGAGTGGAAGAAGGCCAAGTGTCTTCGTAGGCTCTTGGTCCCGGGGCATGACCGGAAAGAGGATCCCCACTAGGGTGGCAGGGGGCGCTCTGGAGCCTAGGTGCGGTTTTGCCCTGGGCCTGCCGCCAGGCTGGGATGCCTACGGGCACGGGAGGGATCGGGAGGAGGTGGTGCGCCTCCTCCACCGGATGCGGAACGAGAGGGGGGGTAAGGCTACCCATAACGTTATGGGTAGCCCGGAGGCCCGGAGGGTGGAGGAGGTTTTCCGCGTCCTGGGGCGGATGACCTGGGAGTCCTTTGTCCAGAACCGCCTCCCCCTCTTGACGCTTCCCGAAGACCTGAAGGAGGCTCTGGAGCAGGGCGCCATCCCCTACACCGCCGCCTTGGAACTGAAGAAGGTGAAGGACGACGCTCTCCGGAAGGCCCTCTTGGAGGAGGTGAAGGCGAGGCTTTCCTTGCGGGACCTGAAGGCCAGGGTGCGGGAGGCTTTAAGGCGGGAGGAGGCGCCCAAGCCTTGGTACAAGGAGGTGGTGGCGAAGCTTGCCCGGCTTGACCTCGAGGCCCTCCCCAAGAAGCGGCGCCTGGTGGAGGCGCGGCTCAGGGCGCTTTGGGAGGCGTTGGAGGAGTAAGGGGCTCCTCGCCCTGCGCGGCCGGGGCCAAAAGGGCCAAAGCCCCCGGCGGGAGCCCTTGTTCCTTCCCCTTGGCCTCCACCATGAGGTCGGCGGGTCCAGGGAGCGCCCGCAAGAGCCGCTCCCAGTCCGCCTCCAGGACCCGGAAGGCGTGGGCCCCGGGGCGCTTGGCCGGGTCCTGGCTTGCCAGGTGGACCTTGGGCCTACCCCGCCAGGTGGGGAAGGCGAGGCGCAGGGCCTCCTCCAGGGAAAGCCGGCCCGGGTTCAGGGCGTGGTGGAGGGTATCCACCACCACGGGCACGCCCAAGGCCTCCGCCACCTTAAGGACCTCCTCCACGGGCCAAAGCCGCTCGTCGTTCTCCAGGGCCAGGTAGCGGAGGACCTCCCTTTCCGCCTTGAGGTTTTCCACAAAGCGCCGGAGGGCCCGCCTTGGGTCCCCGTAGGCCCCGCCCAGGTGGAGGACCAAAACCCCGTCCTCCGCCCCGAGGAGGGTGAGGGCGCGGGCGGAGTAGCGGAGTTCCGCCAGGGAGCGCTCCACCACCTGGGGGTTTGGGCTTCCCGGGTTCACGTACTGCCCCGGGTGGAAGGAAAGCCGTATCCCCAGGGCCCTGGCCAGGCGCCCGAGGCGGCCAAGCTCCGCCCCGTGGGCTCGCTCCCAGGCGTAGGGGAAGGCGGGGTGGGAGGCGAAGGGGATGAGGTGCTGGCCGATGCGGAAAAGGCGGAAGCCATGGGAGGCGTTCCAGCGGAGGATGCGCTCCAGGTCCGAGAGGTTCTCCGCCACCTTGGCCCGCACCCTTTCCTCCGTGAGGGAGGCGAGGTGCAGGGTGTGGTTGGTGCTCGCCCCGAGGGTCAGGTTCTCGCAGGGGTAGCCCAGGCGGATCACCGCCGGACCTCCGCCTCGAGGAGGACCTCCACCTCGTCCCGCACCTCCAGGAAGAGGAAGCGGGGGCGCTCCAGGTTCCAGTCGGAAAAGCGGGTGACGAAGCGGCCCTGGAAGCGGTAGCCCGGCCCCCTCGGCAAGAGCTCCCCCTCCACCCGCACGGGGCGCCTGAGGCCCGCCAGGGAGAGCTCCCCCTCCACCACGAACCGCCCTTGGGCGAAGTAGGCCCGCTTGAGGTAGAGGCAGGCCTCGGGGTATTCCTTTGCCCGGAGGATCTCCCGGGCCTTCTTGTCCCTTTCGCCGTTTCCCGAGTCCCAGGCCGCCTGCGCCAGGCAGACCTTTCCCGAGGCCTCCTCCCCGTCCCACCAGACCTCCCCCCGGGCCGTGGGGTTCACCCCCTCCCAGCTCCCTAGGGGGTAGTAGCCCCGGTAGCGGGCCACGCCCTCCACGGCGTAGGGGGCTTGGGCGAAGGCCAGAAGGAAGAGGAAAGCGGCCCCCACTCTCATGGGCGGAACCTCCAGGTCTCCCCCAAGGTGGCGAAGTCCCGGAAGCCCAGGAAGAGGATGGGCCGCCTTTTGGCCTCGGGGCTTCCCTCGGCGTGGACCACATCCCCCAGGAAGAGGGCGTGGTCCCCGTCCGTGGGCCACTCCGCCACCTTCAGTTCAAACACGGCGAGCGCCTCCTCGGGCACCAGGGTGCGGGCGAGGGCCCGGGCGGGCCTAAGGGGCACGCGGAGCCTATCCGCCTTGCGCACGCGCCGCCCCGAGAGGTAACCCGCCCGCACCACCCAGGCCCGCGCCTCCCAGGGCAGAAAGCAAAGCGCCCCCTCGCCGAGCTCCCGGAGGAGGCTTAGGGTGTGGTTCTTCCGGTCCACGGCCAGGAGGAAGCGGAAGGGGGCCTTGGACACGGGGGTCCACCAGGCCATGGGCATGAAGTTCTCCCCCACGGCGAGGAGGGCGAGGCGCATGGGATAGAAGTGGGCCTGGTAGCGGGCTTCCACGGCTACACCTCCAGGACCTCGGGCGGAGGCTCAGCGAGGACGGCCTCCAACACCCTCCTCGCCGCCTCCTCGGGGGTGAGGGCCCCTTTGGGCGGGCCCCCGAGGGGGGTCCAAAGCCCCGTGGCCACGGCGGGGAGGCGCACCAGGACGAGATGGACCCCTTCCCGGCGGAGCTCCTTGTGGGCCGCCTCCAGGTAGGCCTCGAGGGCCCCCTTGGCCGCGGCGTAGGCGGCGAAGCCGGGGACCCGCACGTAGGCGGGGTAGGCGCCGAAGAAGACGGCCCGGGCCCCGGGCCGGAAGCGGGCGTGCTTGAGGGCGTGGTGGGCGGTGAGGAGGTGGGCCGAGAGCATCCCCTCCAGGAGGTCCCTTGGGGTTTCCCGCACCGGGGCCCGCCCCGCTGCCCCCACCGCGTGGAGGAGGAGGTCCAGGGGCCCCGCCTCCTCCAGGAGGGCCTGGGCCTCCAGTTCGTCGGCGAGGTCAGCGGGTAGGGGCTTCCCTCCCACCTCCTCCGCCAACCCCCGCAGGGCCTCCGTTCGCCGGCCCGAAAGGAGGAGCTCGTAGCCCCTCAGGGCCCGGGCCAGGGCCCCCCCTAGGCCTCCCGTGGCCCCGAGCACCAGGACGCGCATGCCCTAAGCCTAGGGAAGGAGGAGGAAGCCCTTTGTAGCTTGGACTAAGGCTAGCCCGGCTTCTCCGCCTCTTTGGCGATGGCCCGGGCCAGGTCGCTGAAGATGCGGGCGTGGATGGGGTAGAGCGACCACCAGTAGAGGAAGCCCGTGAGGCCCATGGGGGCGAAATAGGCGGTCTGGACCAGGCGGCAACCTTCCCCTTCCGGGAGGGCCTGCCACTCCAGCCACGCCTTCCCGGGCAGGCGCATCTCCGCCCTGAGGCGGAGGAGGCGGCCCGGCTCCACCGCCTCCACGCGCCAGAAGTCCACCGCCTCCCCGGGGAGGAGGAGGGTGGGGTGGCGCCGGCCCCGCCTTAAGCCCGGGCCCCCCAGGAGCCGGTCCACGAGCCCCCTCAGGGCCCAGGCCCAGCCCCAGACGAGCCAGCCCCGCTCGCCCCCCAGGGAGGCGAAGACCCGGTAGACCCTCTCGGGGGGCGCTTGGACGGGGAGGGTGCGCACCTCGCGGATGACCCCCTCCCGGTCCTCCAGGAAGTAACCCCGCCCCTGGAGGGCCCCGGACCAACGGGTCTCCACCTCGCCCAGGGCGATGCGCTCCAGGGCCAAGGCTACCGCCTGCCGATAGGGGATGGGGTCCACCTCGGGGAAGAGGGCCTTGGCCCGGGCGGTGTCCGCCACCAGGGGGTGGAGGATGCCCTCCACCAGGGGCAGGGCCAGGCGGTTGGGAATGGGGGTGACGAGGCCCACCCAAAGGGCGGCAAGCCTCGGGGCCAGGACGGGCACGGGGAGGATGAGGCGCTTAAGGCCCCGCACCTCCGCGTAGGTTTCCATCATGGCCTTGAAGGTGAGGGGCGGGGCCCCCACCTCCACCACCCCCGAAGGCCCCCGCTCCAGGGCCAGGAGGAGGTAGGCCAGGACGTCCCGGATAGCGATGGGGGAGACGGGGTTGAGGACCCAGCGGGGGGCCACCATTACGGGGAGGCGCTCCGTGAGGTAGCGGACCATCTCGAAACTGGCCGAGCCCGAGCCCACGATGGGCCCGGCCCGGAACTCCGTGGTGGGCACCCCCGCCCGCAGGATCTCCCCCACCCGGGCCCGGCTCGCCAGGTGGGGGGAGGGCCTTCCCGTCCGGGGCAGGAGCCCCCCCAGGTAGATGGCGTGGGGGAGGCCCGCCCTTTGGGCCGCCTGGGCGAAGGCCTTGGCCTGGCGCTCCTCCGCCTCCTGGAAGCGGGTCTCCGAGAGCATGGCGTGCACCAGGTAGTAGGCGGCCTCCACCCCCTCCAGGGCCCGGAGGAGGGCCGCTTCGTCCTCGAGGCTCCCCTCCACCACCTCCACCTGCCCCGCCCAGGGGCGGCCTTCCAAACGGCGGGCATCCCGCACCAGGACCCGCACCCTGTGGCCCCTTTCCAGAAGCCGGGGCACGAGCCTTCCCCCCACGTATCCCGTGGCGCCGGTGACCAGGACCCGCACGCCCCTAGCCTAGCCCTGCTCCCCTACGGGGATGGTGGTGGGAAAGGGTTTTCCAGGAGGACGATCCCTTCCCGCGCCGCCTCCCCCACCACCCCGAGCTCCCCCTTTCGCGCGGCCCACTCCTCGGGGGTGAGGGCCACGTAGTCCACGTGCCGCAGGGGAAGGGTGCGGTGGAGGAGGAGAAGGCGGTCCAGGTAGTCCATCCCCCGGAAGGCGGGGGAGACCACGAGGAGGTCGTAGTCGCTTTCCAAGAGGGCTTCCCCCCGGGCCCGCGAGCCGAAGAGGAGGGCCAGGGCGATGGGGAAGGGGGCCCGGGAGAGGGCCTCCCTCAAGCGTTCAAGCCCGCTTCCGCCCACCGGATCACCTCCCGGGCCGCCTCGAGGCGCGCCAGGCCCTGGGCCTTCCCGTAGAGCCGGGCGGGCAAGGTGCCCGCCACATTGGGGCAGCGGCTTAAGGTGTAGTCGGGGGTGAGGAGGCGGGCGGCCTCGCACACCGTTTCGGGGGCGCCGAGCGCCTCCGCTAAGGCCAGGAGGTCGTGGGAGCGGGGGTGGGTGCGCAGGCGCTCCACCGAAAGGGCCTTCAGGGCCTTTTCCGCGGACTGCTGGGCGAAGAAGGCGGCGTAGTAGCGACCGCCACCTGGAGGGTTTCCGCCGTCAAGAGGTCCTCCCGGGCCTGGGCGAGGAGGTTTTCCGCCTCGGGCCGCACCGCTCCCAGTATAGCCCGGGCAAAGGTCTTTCCCTCCTGGAGCCCCTAGCCTAGGGGGCGTGCGGGCGGTGGTGGTGGGGGCGGGGGTTGGGGGGCTGGTGGCGGCCCGCCTTCTGCGGCGGGCGGGCCTCGAGGTGGTGGTGCTGGAGGCCCACACCTACCCAGGGGGGCTTGCGGGTAGCTTTTACCACCGGGGCTTTCGCTTTGAGGCGGGGGCCACCCTCCTCACGGGCCTCGCCCCTGGCGCCCCCTTGGCCCTGGCCCTGGAGGCGGCGGGGGTGGCACTCCCCTTTGAGCCCCTGCCCGAGGGTTTCCCCCTCCTCCAGGTCCTCCTACCCCGAGGCCCCCTGGTGCGGCCCGTGGGGCGGGAGGCGGAGCGGGAGGCGCAGGTGGACTTTTTCGGAAAGGGGGTCCTCCCCTTTTGGGCCTGGCAACAGGACCGGGCGGAGCGCCTCCTCGCCCTGGCCCCCCGCCTCCCCTGGCCCCCGGAGCCCGAGGAGGCGCCCATCCTCCTCCGCACTCTTCCCGGGCTTTTCCCCCTCCTCCCAGACCTCCTGGTGGGGGCCTCGAGGCGGGCCCCGGAGGACCCGGGCTTCCGCCTTTTCCTCGGGGCGCAGCTCCTCATCAGCGCCCAGACGGAGGACCCCTACGCCCTCTACGCCGCCCTGGCCTTGGACCTGCCCCACCTGGGGGCGGCCCTTCCCCCCTACTTGGGCCGCCTGGCCGAGGCCTTGGCGGAGGGCCTCGAGGTGCGGTACAGGGCCAGGGCCCTGCGGCTCCTCCACCGGGAAGGCAAGGCGTATGGCGTGGAGGTGGCCTACGGGGGAAGGCGCCGGGGGGAGCGGGAGGTGGTGGCGGGGGAGGTTTTCGTCCTGAACGTCCCCCCCGAGCCCCTTCTTGGCCTCCCGGAGCGGGTTCCCCGGGATGCGTGGGGCGCTTTCGTGGTCTACGGCGTCCTGCCCTTCCGGGTGCCGCCCCCCTACTACCGGCAAAACGCAAGGGAAAGGCCCTTCGCCTTCCTCTCCTTGCGGCCCGAGGGGGAAAGCACGGTGTTTGGCCTCTCCCTCCACACGCCCCTGGCCCTTTGGGAGGGGCTGGACCGGGAGGGGTACCGGCGGGCCAAAGCCCTTTGGCAGGAAAGGGCCCTCGCCCTCGGGGAGGCCCTTCTCCCCGGGCTTCGGGAGGCGGTCTTCCTCTTCGCCGCCACGCCCCAGACCTACCGGCGCTACGCCGGCCGGGCCTGGGTGGGGGGCATCCCCCAGACCCACCCCTTCCGCTTCCCCCGGGTGCGCCTCCTCAAGAACGCCTTCCGGGTGGGGGAGGGGGTCTTCCCCGGGCAGGGCATCCCCGCCGCCGCCCTTTCAGGCCTCAGGGCGGCCCGGCTGGCCCTGGCCTACCTGGGCCTAGGAGGGGTTCCAGGTACGCCCGGAGCGCCCGGGCTGTCCTCCCCTCCCGCTCCGTGAGGAGGTCCAGGTGGGTGAGGCCGGGGAGGACCTGGGCCTGGAGGAGGGTTTCGGGGAAGAGCTCGGGAAGGCGGAAGCCCTCCGGCCGGTCCACGAGGCCCCGGCCCGCCCCCAGGGCCAGGACGGGGTAGGGGAGGGGCCTGGGCCTCAGGTCGGGCCGCACGTGGGGGTAGCCCGCCACCTCCAGGAGGAGGCGGTAGGGGAAGTACCACTCGGAAAACCCCGTCTCCGCCCGGGCGAAGGCGCGGAGGAAGGCCCTCGGGTCCGTGGCCTCCCCCGTATCCCGCCAGCGGATGGGCCCGGCCCTTGCCCCCCGTACCGTGAGGACCAAGCGGCCCTGGAGGAGGCCCAAGAGGCTAAGCCCCTCCCGGGCCCAGGCCCGGCCCACGCTCACGCTAAAGGTGGGGAAAGGGCTATAGTGGTCGTCCACCCGGAGGAGGGCCTTGGCCTCCCGGGTGGCCCGGTAGGGCCCGAAGGGCACGAGCTCCTCGGGGCGCCTCCCCGCCAGGAAGGCCTCCGCCTCCGCCAGGGCCAGGTCCCTCGGGGAGAGGCCCGGGGCCTGGAACACGGGGCTCGCCCGCCCCGAGCGGAGGTCCTCCAGGCCCGGCAGGCGGCCAAAAGGGGTGTCCTGGCCCTTCAGGAAGGCCTCCCGGGAGAGGGAGACGAGCCCCAGGGTGCCGTCCAGGAGGACGAGGCCCGCAAGCTCCTCCCCGTGGGCCCAGGCGTAGAGGACGGCAAGGCTCGCCCCCAGGGAGTGGCCGGCCAGGACCACGGGGGCCCGCTTCCTGGCCTCCGCCACCGCCCGGTCCAGGTCCTTCAGGTGGACCTCCAGGCCGAAGTCCCGCAAGGGGGAGAGGTCGGGCTCGGGGAGGGCTTGGTAGTAGGCCAAAGGGTCTTCCCCCAGGAAGCCCCTCCGGTCCTCGAGGCCATTGGCCCGCCGCTCCCAGGCCCACACCTCCAGCCACGGCATCTCCCGCTGCAGGCGCTCCGCCAGGAGGGCGAAGTTGGTGCTCCCCCCGAGGAGGCCCGGTACGAGGAGGAGCACCGCCCGGGGGTTCTCCGCGCGGTAGACCAGGGCGTAGCTCCGGTCCAGGCTGGGGCGGCCCGTGGGGGCCCCGGGGAGGTGGAGGTAGGCGCCGGCAAGCGCCCATCCCAGGAGGAGGCCTAGGGCAAGGAGGCGCATGCCTCCATGGTGGTCCGAGGGGCTTCCAGGCTTTGGGCCCGGGGTTACCCTTCTATCCACAAGGCCCTGGCCCCGTCCACCCTTCAGGGCTCGGGCGCTTGGGTGGATGCGCTAGCCCTTCGGCGCTGGAAGCGGTGGGACGGGAAGGCAACGACCTTGCCTGCGGGGCTTCCGGTGGAAGGGGGATGGGATCGTGGAGGTGGTTAAGACCCTTCCGCCGGGGGCCCCTAACCCTTGGGTTCAGGTCCCTTGGGAGGCCACGGAGCCCACGGGCTAGGGGGGAGGCTTGGCACCGCCAAGGGTGGCCCCGCCTCGAGGGCCACCCTCCTGCGGGAAGCCGAGGCCAGGTGGCAGAGCTTTTGCTTGCAAGGGATTGCCTGGCTTTGCACCCCGGCGGACTCGGGGGTTAGGAAGGAGGCGCTAGCGTGCGAGGAAGGCGAGGAGGGTAAGGGCGGCGGCCAGGGCGGTGAAGTAAAGCATGAGGCGGTTGAGGGCGGTGTTGATCTCCGCCTTCACTTCCTGGCGCAGGGAGTCTACCTTGCCGTCCAGCCGGGCGATTTCTTCCTTTACCTCTTGGCGCAAGGCGTCTATCTTGGCGTCCAGCCGGGCGATTTCCTCCTTCACCTCCTGGCGCAGGCTGGCGACTTCCGCCTTGATCTCCTGCCTCAGGAGGTCCATGCGGTGTTCCAGGGAGGAGACCCGGTCGGGGAGGGTGGCCATGACTCCCTCCACGATGCCCTCCAGCTTGTAGAGGCGTTCCTCCGTGGTCATCCCTTGGGGACCAGGATACCACGGGGGCCTAGGCCTCGGCCAGCACCAGGCCGAGCCGCCCGAAGCGGAGGAGTTCCGCCCGGAAGCCCGCTTCCCGGAGGAGGCAAAGGAGTTCCTCCCCGCTTGGCCGGAAAAGCCCCAAGGAGGCCCCGGGCCCCAGGAGGAGCATCCCGAAGAGCCTGCCGCCCTTCCGGAGAATGCGCCTAGCCTCTAGGGCTGCCCTCCTAGGGTTCTGGAACTCATTCCAGGTGGGCCCTATGGCCACCCCAGCAAACGCCCCATCGCGAAAGGGGAGGGCTTCCCCGTGGGCCAGGAGGTAAGGCCCGGGCCGGCGCCGGGCGGCCACCCTGAGGAAGGCGGGGGAGGGGTCTATCCCCACCGCCTTTACCCCCAAGACCTCCCGGTAGACTCCCGTCCCCGTGCCCACGTCCAGGAAGGGCCCACCCATGGGGAGGAGCCAAGCCTTTAGGTGGGCGAGCTCCTCGGCGAAGGAAAGGGTTCCTCCCGAGAGGAGGGCGGTGGACCGCACGCGCCAGGCCTCGTAGGACCAAGCGGTGAGGGGGAAGCGGTTGACCAAGGCCAGCAACGGGCGTTCCGCCCCCATCCGCAGGTCGGGAAAGGGCCCCCGAAAGGGGTAGCGCGCCCCGCACCTGGAGCAGCGGAGGTCCTCCAGACCCGTCCCGCACCGCGGGCAAGCGAGGAGGGGGGAGAGCCAGGTGGGAAGGGGCATGGGAAAGGCCCCCAGGGAGGGCCTGGGGGCCCTAACCTCCGGTTCTAGCGGTTGCCACCCAGGGCGGCGGCGTCCACCACGGGCACCACGGTGAGGGTGCCCGCCTGAACGCTTCCCACGGCGAAGACGGTGTAGGTCTTGCCGCTTTCCAGAACTACCCCAGGGAGCTCCAGGGCCACGGTGGTGGTCCCGGCCACCCGGACCTCGAGGTCATACCGCCCCGCCGGCACCACCAGGTACTGCCCCGCCCGGGGGAAGGGGAGGTTTTGGAAGAGCACCGGCCCACCCTTCACCGCCACGTCCACGGCGGGGGCGTCGGGGGAAGCGTGCACCACCCGGATGCGGGCGTAGCCCGCCCGGGGGAAGAGGCCCGCCAGGGCGTCCGTGTAGACCTGGGGCCGGATCTGCGCCAGAAAGCCCGTGGCGGCCACGGTGTAGTAGACCCCGTCCCTCAGGTCCAGCTCGGCGTCAATGACCACGGGGCCCTCCTGTCCCGCGGGCACCACCTGGACCTGTACCCGGGCGGCGGGTAGGGGGATATAGGGGGTAACCTCCTTGAAGGCGAGGTTCTGGATGGCCCGCTGCCCGTTCACCAGCACGTCCACGGCGGGGGCGTCGGGGGAGAGGTGGGCCACCCGTACCATGGCCCCCTGGGCCCAGGTGAGCCCGGCCAATGCCATCAAAACCCAGGCAAGAACCTTGCGCATACGCACCTCCTCGCCCTCTCTAGGGCCCCATTAGGGTAACGGGGTGCCGCTTGTCTAACCTTTGTCCAAACTACCTTCCGCCCGGGGGTGGCCGGGCACGTGTAGCCCGGGCTACGGGTTCGCCCCCTTAAGGCGAAGGGTCTGCCCCGCCACCAGGAGGTACACCTCCTCCGCCGCCTCCGCCAGGCGGGCGTTCACCTCCCCCAGGAGGTCCCGGTAGCGGCGGGCCAGGGGGTTGGCGGGGACGATGCCGAGGCCCACCTCGTTGGAAACGGCGATGACCCGCTTGCCGCTTTCCCGCACCGCCCTAAGGAAGCGCTCCGCCTCGGCCAGGGGGTCTAGGCCCCTTTCCAGGAGGTTGGCCACCCAAAGGGTGAGGCAGTCCACCACCACCACGGGGTGGCGGGCCTGTCCCAAGGCCCCCACCAGGTCTAAGGGCGCTTCCAAGGTTTCCCAGGTGGGGGGGCGCTCGGCCCGATGCCGCTGGATGCGGGCCGCCATCTCCTCGTCCCGGGCCTCCGCCGTGGCGATGAGGGTGGCGTGGGGCCCGGCGAGGCGCTGGGCCTGGCGGCTCTTGCCGCTCCTCGCCCCCCCCAGGAGGAGGACGAGGCCGGGCTTAGGGGGAGGGTCGGGGCTTTGGGGCGCCCCTTGCCCAAGCCTCCCCGTAAGCCCCAAGCCCCGGTGGAGGCGGGCGAGGTCCAGGTGGGCCTCGAGGGCGTCCGCCAAGGCGTCCAGGGCCTCGTCCAGGGCCCGGGCTTCCCGGCCGAAAAGGGCCCGTTGCACCCCGGGGTTTTCCAGGAGGCCGTGGAGCCAGGTGGCGAGGAGGCTTCCCTCCTGGTGGAAGAGGGGAAGCCCCTCCCCGTGGTGGATCTCGTACCCCTCCGCCTCGAGGCCGTTGAGCCTCCCCCAGTAGCCCGAGAACCCCCCAAGGCGCACCCGCCGCCCCTCCACCCGCTTCTCCCTGCGCATGCGCACCCGGTAGGGGAGGAGGCCGAGGCCCGGGAAGACCCCCTTCTCCTCCACCCCCTCCTCGTCCAGGATGGCCTCCGCGAGCATCTCCGCCCCGCCGCAGACGGCAAGAACGGGCTTTCCCGCCTCCAGGTGGCGCTTGAGGAGGGGGAGGAAGCCCCTTAGCCAGGGGAGGTCCCGGGCGGGAAGCCGGCTTCCCGGCAGGATCAGGAGCTCCGCCCCTTCCGCCTCCTCGGGGGTCCTGGCGTGGACCAAGCGGGCGAGCTCGGATAGGGGCCAGAACTCGTCCAGGTTGGCGGCGTGGGGGTAGCGGAGGATGGCCACCTTAGGGCCCTCCCCCGCCCGGGGGCGGTGGCGGAAGCCATCCTCCTCGGGAAGCTCCAGGGGGAGCATGGGCAGGGTGCCCAGGACGGGCACCCCCGTCCAACCCTCCAGGAGGCCGTAGGCGGGCTCCAGGAGGGAGAGGTCCCCCCGGAACTTGTTGAAGGCGAAGCCAAGGAGGCGTTCCCGGTGCTCCCCCAAAAGGGCCCAGGTGCCGTAGAGCGCCCCCAAGGCCCCCCCTTGGTCCACGTCCGCCACCAGGAGGGCCTTGGCCCCCGCCCAGGCCGCCACCTGGAGGTTGGGGAGGTCGGGCCAGAGGTTGCGCTCCACGGGGCTTCCCGCCCCTTCCAGGACCAAAAGCTCGTACTCCGCCATGAGCCCCTCCAGGGCCTCCCGGACGGGGGCTTCCAGGTGGGGCTTGCGCTCCTTCCAGGGTAAGGAGGAGAGGAAGGGGTCCACCCTTCCCAGGACCACCACCTGGGCCCCCCGCTCCCCGAAGGGCTTCACCAGGACGGGGTTCATGCGCACCTCGGGGGTCACCCCCGCCGCCCGGGCCTGGAGCCACTGGGCCGTGGCCATCTCCCCCCCCGCCACCACCCGGGCGTGGTTGGCCATGTTCTGGGCCTTGAAGGGGGCGGCCTTGAGGCCGAGCCTCCGGAAGTGGCGGAGGAGCCCCGCCACGAAGAGGCTTTTCCCCACCCCGCTTCCCGTGCCCCAGACCACTAGGGCCTTAGCGCCCAAGCCGCACCTCCACCGCCTCGAGGATAGCCTTGGCGTCCTCTAGGGCCTTTTGGGCCTCCTCCTCCGTGTACGCTTCCCTTGGGGTGAGCCCGGGCAGGGCGTCTGGGTAGCGGGTGGGGATGTAGAGCTTGTCCAAGGCGAGGGCTTTGGGGAGGAGGTGCCGGAAGGCGGGGGCCTCCTCCTCGGGGAGGTGGCGGAGGAGGTGGGCGAGGCTATGGCCCCAAGGGTCCAGGCCCAGGAAAAGCCAAAGCGCTTTTAGGGCCTTCTCTCCCGCCTGCTGGGCCAAGAAGGCCGCTTGGGCGAACTTGCGGGCATGGAGGAGGGCCTCCCCCGCCTCCCAATCGTCCTGGGCCTGGTGTAGCCACCGCCTAGCCTCTGCCCGCCGCTTTTCCACGCTCATAGAGGGGCACCGCCTCCTTGAGGATCCCCGCCAGGAAGGGGAGGTCCTTCCGTTCCTCCAGTTCCCTGGGCGTCAGGACGATGGCCTCCACGGGTAGGGGCGCATCCTGGAGGGACTCCAGGACCCGGCCGATACGCTCCAGGGGAGGCAGGTCCGTCTCCGCCACCACCAGGAGGTCCAGGTCGGAGCGGGCGTCCGCCGTGCCCCGGGCATGGGAGCCGAAGAGGTAGAGGGCTTCCAGGGGAAAGGCCTCCTTAAGCCTTTCCACCGCCTCCTCCAGATAGGCCCGAAGCGCCTCCACCCCTTCAGTCTACCCGCTCCGTGGCGAGGACCGCTTCTAGGGCCTCGAGGAGGGCCGTTATGGCCTCCTCCTTCTGCGCGGAGAGCCGGAGCCACTCGGGAAGGCCGAAGCTGGTGGCGTCCCGCACCCGGATGCCCCGCGCCCGGAGGGCTAGGGCCACCTCCCTGGCGCGCCCCACCCGCACCAGGAGGAAGTTGGCGGGGCTTTCCCGGACCTCGAGGCCAAGCCCCCGAAGCCCCTCGGCCAGGAGGCGGCGGAGGCGGAAAAGCTCCTCCTTGGCCCCTTCCAACCAGGCCTGCGCCTCCGGGTCCAGGTGGCCCAGGAGGAGGGCCTCCCCGTAGACGGACACGGGCCAGGAAGGGGCCAGGTGTTGGAAACGGGTGAGGTCCAGGGGGGCCACCAGGTACCCCGCCCGCACCCCCGTGAGGCCGTGGGCCTTGTTGGGGCTATAAAGCCGGAAGGCCCTCTGGGGGAGGGGAGGAGGGGTTTGCAGGAGGGGGTAGTAGGCCAGGTCCAGGACCAAGGCCCCCCCGGCCCGCGCCGCCGCCTCCTCCAGGAAGGGGTAGACCTCCCCCGTGGGGTTGTTGGGCACGCAGAGGAAGGCCAGGGAGCTTCTGGGGAGGAGGTCCAAAAACTCCTCGGGGCTTCCCGCCTCCCAGAGGGGAAGCTCCAGAGCCCTCGCCGCCCGGGCGTACTCGCTAAAGGTGGGCGGGAGGAGGAGGATGGGCCCCCGGAGGTAGTTCCAGCGGGCCAGGCGGTGGATGAGCTCGCTCGTCCCCGTGCCCACCGCCACCTGCTCCGGGGCCACCCCGTGGGCCTCCGCCAGGGCCGTGCGGAGCTTCCGGTAGAGGGGGTCAGGGTAGCGGCCCGGATCCGCCCGCTTTAGGTAGCCGAGGATCACCGGGTTGGGCCCCAGGGCGTTGGCGTTGGTGGAGAAGTCGTAAAGGGGTTCGGGGCCCCCGTCCGGCCCCCCGTGGATGGGCCTTAGCACATCGTCCAGCATGCCCTCCATGATAGGTAGCCCCCTTTCCCAAACCTTGGTCTAGCCTACCGGCCCAGGAGGTGGAGGGCCAACCCCAGGGCCACCCCCAGCCCGTAGCCCCAAAGCCCCACCCGGCGAAGGCCCAAGGAGAGGTGGCGGGGGGTGGGGGAGGGGGCCTCGGGGTTCAGGGCGTACACCCCCCGCTTCCTGAGCCGCACCCCTAGCCCCAGGGCCAGGGCCGCCATGGGGAAGCCGGCGTTGGGGGAAGGGGTCTTGCGGGCCTCCCGCCAAAGCCGCCCCCAACGCCCTGGAGGGCAAAGGAGGAGGCCCGTGAGCCGCGCGGGGAGGAGGTTTAGGAGGTCGTCCGCCCGGGCGGCGAAGGCGCCCTTTGCCCCGTGCTCGGGGTAGCCCCACATGGCGTCGGCGGTGTTGGCGTAGCGGTAGAGGGCGGCTCCCCCGAGGCCCAGGAGGGCGTAGTAGAGGAGGGGGGCGATCAGGCTATCC
This sequence comes from Thermus hydrothermalis, assembly GCF_022760925.1. Taxonomy (NCBI): domain Bacteria; kingdom Thermotogati; phylum Deinococcota; class Deinococci; order Thermales; family Thermaceae; genus Thermus; species Thermus hydrothermalis. Next base: position 74,066 of record NZ_JAKTNT010000001.1, read on the forward strand.
GAGAGGTTTTCCGCCAGGGTTTCCAGGGCCGCCTCCCGCACCTCCTCTTCGGAAAGGTCTTCTGTCCTGCGGCTCACCAGCCCGGCTAGCCGCTTCCGGGCGGCCTCGAGGTCCTTCCCAAGGGCCCTTTCCACCCCCGCCACCTCGGCGAGGAGCATCCGCAGGCTGAAAAGGGGCTTGAGGAGGAGGCCCAGGAGGACCCACCCCAGGGCCAGGGGGCGGAGGAGGAGGTCCAGGAGGAAGGCGGGGAGGGCGAAGAGGAGGGCCCCCAGGGTCCAGTAGAAGGCCCCCGACCAAAACCCCCGCACCCGCCCCCAGGCCCACGCCAGGTACCGCCCCATCCCGACCACGGGGTGGAAGCGGGCAGGGGGCTCCCCCAGGAGGGCGTCCAGGAGGAGGGCGAGGAGGAGGCTCACCGCAACTCCCCGTAAAGCCCCACCACCTCCCCCACCACCAGGAGGGCCGGGGAGGGGAGGCCCGTCCCCAGGCCTGGCAGGTCCTTGACCCGGCCCAGGCGCACCTCCTCCCCCGGCCAGCCCACCCGGGCCAGGAGGGCCAGGGGGGTTTCGGGGGAGAAGCGCTCCAAAAGCCTCGCCTTCAGGCCTTCCAGGGCGTGGAGGGGCATGAGGAGGACCAGGGTGTCCGCCTGGGGCAGGGGCGCAGAGGGGTCGTGTCCCGTGGCCACAGCGAAGCTTTGGGCGAGGCCGCGGAAGGTGAGGGGAAGCCCCAGACAGCTCAGGGCCCCCACGGCGCTGGTGACCCCGGGGACCACCTCAAAGGGGACACCCGCCCGCTTGAGGGCCATCGCCTCCTCCCCGCCCCGGCCAAAGACCATGGGGTCCCCCCCCTTGAGCCGGGCCACCACCTTCCCCTCCCGGGCCAGGGCGATGAGCCTTTGGGTGATGGCCTCCTGGGGGGTCTTTTCCCCGTACCCCTCCTTGCCCACAAAGACCCTTTCCCCCTTGGCCAGGGCCAGAACCCCGGGGTGGACCAGGCGGTCGTGGAGGACCACTTCCGCTTCCTCCAGGACCCTCAGGGCCTTCAGGGTGAGGTGCTCGGGCCCCCCAAACCCCGCCCCCACCAGGTAAACCTTGCCCCTCATCCCCGTTTTCTTGGGAAGAGGCGATGGAGGCGGTGGTGGAGGGCGTCCAGGTCCTGGTAGAGGGCCTCCGCCTCCCGCCTCAGGGCTTCAAGGCGGCCTAAAGCGGCCTCCGCCGTGAGGAGGAGGCCCCGCCAGTAGGGCTCCTCGGCCTCTTGGGCGGCCCGCTCCTCCAGGCGGAGAAGGGCTTCCCTTAGGGCCGCCTCCATGGCGGGAAGGGTCTTGGCCTCGGCAAGGTGCCGGATCTCGGGCCGCCCCTCCAGGACGGGGGCAAGCTCCTCCCGTTCGTGGATGAGGTCGTGGGCCTCCTTCTCCAAAAGCTCTCCTAGGGCAATCCTAAGGGCCGAAAGCTCGTGGCATGCCATCTAGATCACCTCCAAAACCTTGGGGGCAAAAAGCTCTCCCGCTTCCAGGTGCGTCCTCCTCAGGAGGGGCACGTCCCTTGGTTCTAGCCCCCCATATACCACCCCTTCCGGATAGGCCACCAAGATGGGCCCTTTGCCGCACCGCCCGAGGCAGGGGGTGGGGGTAAGCTGGACCAAGGAGGCGAGGTCCCGTAACCCCTCCTCCAGGGCGCGGAGGACGGCCAGGGCACCGCCTTCCCGGCAGGCCTCCCCCGTGCAGAGAAGGAGGTGGGTGAAGGGTCCGTGGGGGTGGCGCCCTGGGGCGAAGAGGGCGTGGCGCAGGGCGCGAAGCCCGGCAATCTGCGCCTCCCGCCTGGGGGCGAAGCGGCCTATAGGGAAGCGGAAGCGGCAGGTGTCGCAAGGGGCGTGCCCCCCGTCCAGGGCTTCCCGGTACCGGTCCTCCAGGGCCTGGAGGAGGGCGGGGTGGCCCATGAGGGGGGGGAGGACCTCCAGGGAAAGCCCCTGGATCCGGCCGAGGAGCCTCCCCTCCACAACCCCGCGGAAGAAGAGGTGGGGAAGGAGGAAAACCCTCCGCGGTCGGAGCCCAGCGAGGCGCAGAATGGCCTCCTTGGGGGTGGGGCGTGCCTTGGCGGCGTAGGCGGGGACCACGGGAAGCCCCGCGCGTTCTTCCAGGAGCCGGGCCAGGGCGGCGCCCTCCGCGTTGGCCCCGGGGTCCGTGCCCCCCCGGAGGACCAGGACGGCCCCATCCCCCGCCCCGGCTCCTCGTCGCCGGAGGCGCTCCGCCCAGAGCTCCACCAGGGCGGGGTGGGTTCCCAGGGGGCGGGCGAGGAGGAAGCGGGCCTCTGGGTGGCGGGCCTGGGCCGCTTCCAGGGCCAAGGGGAGGTCGGCCTTGAGGTGGCCGGCCCCCAGGAGGAGGAGGGGCAGGACCACCCCGCCCCCCTTTTCTGCCAGGGCCAGGGTGGCCTCGAGGAGGGTGGGCCGGTCGTGCTCAATGAAGCCCAGGTGGACCTCCGTCCGGAGCCGCCGGGCGAGGCCCTTGGCGAGCCCGCGGGCCAGGGCCTGGGCCCGGGGGTCGGGGGAGCCGTGGGCGGCGAGGAGGATCACGGCAGGGCCTCCTCGGGAATGGATAGGGTAAGGACTCCCAGGGCCAGGGTGAGGTTGCCCCGCTTGGTCTTCTCCACCAGCAGCCTCGCCCCTTCCGCCAGCACAGCCGCTTCCGCCACCCCGTAAAGCCCCGTGTGCCGGAAGACCACCTCGGAGGGGTTGGGGATGGGTTGGGCGTTGAGCACCTCGGGGGGGTGGAAGCGTAGGGGAAGCCCCATTTCCTCGGCGAAGGCCAGAAGCCCAGCCTCGTCCCGCTTGAGGGTGGCGGTGGCTATCCGGGCCAGGGCCTCTTGGGCGAACCCCCCTTCCTCCAGGAAGCGGAAAACCTCCCCCCGGATCTCCTCCAACGGGGTCCCCCGGTTGCACCCGAGGCCCAGGACCAGGGCGGGCGGGTGGGCGAAGAGGGCGGGGACGGGGAGGGGGAAGGGCTTCTTCACCGTGAAGAGGACCATCCCCTCCACCCCCTCGGGGTGGGGGCTTGGGAGGAGGCGCAGGGAGGGGTAGCGGGCCAGGGGGCTCAGGTCCACGCAGTCCGCATAGAACCCCACGGGCCTCCCGTCCACCAGGAGGGCGGACACGTCCTTGAGGGGCTTCCAGTCGGGCACCTTGGCGGAGAGGGCCTTGGCCAGGAGGTCGGGGGCGGGGAGGGCCAGGCTATCCGTGCCCGTGGTGAGGACCGCCTCTCCCCCTAGGGCTTCCGCCAGGTAGCGGGCGAGGGGGTTGGCCCCGCCCAGGTGGCCGGCGAGGAGGGGGACGAAATACCGCCCCTTCAGGTCCACCACCAGGACCGCCGGGTCCACCCGCTTGTCCAGGATGCGGGGGGCGATGGCCCTTAGGACGATCCCCGCCGCCATGACGAAGACGTGTCCGTCATGAAGGGGCCAGGTTCGTTCCAGGAGGTCGCGGATGGGTTCGTCAAAGAACCGGGCCTCCAGAAGCCCCCGGTACTTTCCCGCCACGTAAAGCGTGCTCCCGGGCAGCGCCCGGTGGATCGCCTCCGCCACCTTGAGGCCGGGCAGGGTGAGGGTGTAGACCGCCACCCTTTCGGGCCGCAGGGGGCCTAGCTCAGGCATCCCGCCTCCTCAGGGAAAGGCCCGGGGTCTCCCCAGGGAGGGGCTCGCCCGTTTCCAGGTCGTACTTTAGGCCGTAGCCCCTTGGGGTGAGGAGGGTCCCCTCAAAGAAGCGGCTATGGTGGTTGCCGACCACCACGGTGGTGAGCATGCCCGCCTCGGCGGAGAGGAGGCCCTCGAGGGTGGTGAGGGTCACCTCCTGTCGTTTGCGGTAGGCGCTCTTCACCAGGGCGGCGGGGGTTTCCCTTGGGCGGTAGGTGAGAAGGATCTCGGCACTCCGCCGAAGTTGCCAGTCCCGCCGTTTGCTTTGGGGGTTGTAGAGGACCACCACGAAGTCCCCCATGCCCGCCGCATGGAGCCTTCCCTCTATCACGGGCCAGGGCGTCAGGAGGTCGGAGAGGCTGATGAGGCAGGTGTCGTGGCTTAAGGGGCTTCCCAGGAGGCTCGCCACGGCGTTGGCCGCCGTCACCCCGGGGACGACCTCGAGGGCCACCTCCTTTTCCCCCAAGGCGAACCGCCCGGGGAGCCCCACGCCCCCGTCTACCCGGCGGAAGCCCCGCTCCTCCATGAGCTCCAGCACGGGGGCTGCCATGCCGTAAATCCCAGGGTCGCCCCCCGAAACCAGGGCCACCCTTTGCCCGGCCAAGGCCCGCTCCAACGCCTCCTCCGCGCGGTCCAACTCCTCCGTCATCCCCTTGCGCACCACCTCCTTGCCGGCAAGGAGCCCCATCTCCTCCAGGAGCTTGATGTAGGTGCTGTAGCCGATGACCACCTCCGCCTTCCCCAGGGCCTCCTTGGCCCTCAGGGTGAGGCCGGGGAGGTCGCCTGGGCCCATGCCCACCAGGTAGAGCTCTCCCATCTTCACCTCCTGTACCGGTGCCGGAAGTTCGGGTCGTAAAGCCGGCTTCGTACCCCCTTCGCCCGCAACGCTTCCCCCACCAGGAAGACGGTGGTGTCCCGGGCGGGGAGTTGGGCCAAGCCCGAAAGGTCGGTGAGCCCCACCTCTTCGCCCGCCTGACCCACCCTGTGCCCGAAGAGGACCGGGGTGTCCGGGGCTAGGCCCGCCTCCTGGAGTTCCCGGGCGAGCCTTTTGGGGTGCATGCCGGAGAGGTAGACCGCCAGGGTAAGGCCGGGTCGGGCGAGGCTTTTGGGGTCCTGCCCCGGGGGCATGGGGGTGCGCACCCCAAGCCGGGTGAAGGCCACCGCCTGGGCCACCTCGGGGGCGGTGAGGGCGAGGCCCGCCCGGGCCGCCAGGGCGAAGGCGGCGGTGACGCCGGGCACCACCTCCACCTCCACGCCCAGGGCCTCGAGGGCCTCCTTCTCCTCCAGGAGGGTGCCGTAAAGCCCCGGGTCCCCCGAGTGGAGCCGCACTACCCCTGAGCCCTGGGCTGCCTCCTGGGCCAGGAGGGTTGCGATCTCCTCCAGGACCATCCCTTTGGAGTCCCGTAGGACGGCCTTGGGCGCAAGCGCTTGGAGCGTCGCCTCGGGGAAGAGGCTCCCCGTGAAGAGGACGAAGCGGGCCTCCTTGAGGAGGCGCGCCCCCTTGACCGTGAGGAGCTCAGGGTCCCCCGGCCCCCCGCCTACCACGTGCACCACAGGCCTCATACCTCCTCCCGCCATAGCCCCACCAGGGTCCAGTAGTCCCTTTCCATTCCCAAGGCCTCCTCCAGGGGCAGAACCCGTTCCCCGTCCATCCCAAGCCGCAGGAAGGCGAAGCCCTTCCTGTCCGGGAAGGCTTCCTTTAGTCCCGGTAGGTCCTTGGCCTTGTAGACGAAGACGCTCTGGAAGCGGTCTAGCCCCTTGGGTTCCACTCCCTTGAGCCCCGTGACCGCGGCGAAGCCTCCTTCCCCCAAGGCGATGGGCCGCAGGATGCGGGAGGCCGCCAGTTGGTGGGCGCTGATGCCGGGGACGGCCTCCACCGCTATGCCCTCCAGGTGGGGGAGGAGGTTGAGGGGGGAGGCGTAGAGGAGGCTATCTCCTAGGACCAGGTACCCGCCCTCCCCGTGGCGGGCGAGGGCCTCCCGGATGATCTCCGCCGCTTGCCTGCGCGCCCGCTGGCGGGCCTCGGGGTCGTGGCCCGTGAAGAGGGGCAGGGGGACGAGGGGCTTGCCGGGGGGGATGTGGGGCCGGGCCGCCCTGAGGGCCAAGGGCTCCCGCCCCTCCTCCTCCGGGTAGAAGAGGACGGGAAGCCTCTGGATGAGACGGAGGGCCTTGAGGGTCACGAGCTCGGGGTCCCCAGGGCCCACGCCGAGAAGGTAGAGCCTCATGCCCCCTCCTTTGTGGCGGCGAGGAGGACCGTGGGGTTTTGCGCCTCCAGGCGGCGGTAGGGCCCGAGGGGCACCACCCGGCTCGCCTGCACCTGCACCCCCTCCACCTGCAGGCCCGCTTCCCGGAAGAAGGCGTAGGCTTCCAGGAGGTTTTCCAGGGTGATGGCCGCCACCACGAGCCTGCCTCCGGGCCTTAAGGCCCGCAGGCTTTCCGCCAGTATTTCCCGCATCTCTCCCCCGCTTCCCCCCACGAAGACGGCGTGGGGGGCGGGGAGGCCCTTCAGGGCCCCGGGGGCCTCCCCCCGCACCAGGACGAGGTTGTGGGCTCCGAAGCGGCGGGCGTTCTCCTCAATGTGGGGCCAGGACTCGGGGTTTCGCTCCACGGCGTAGACCTGCCCCCAGGGGGCGAGGCGCGCCGCCTCAATCCCCACGCTCCCCGTGCCCGCCCCGACGTCCCAGAGGATGCCGTCCGGGGGTAAGGCGAGGAGGCCCAGGGCCAGGAGGCGCACCTCCCGCTTGGTGATGAGGCCCCGCTTGGGAACCCGTTGCTCAAAGGCCTCGTCGGGGAGGAAGCCCAGGCGGGGAGGGAGGGGGCCTTGGGCCTCGAGGACGAGCACGTTGGGGTCCAGGAAGCTCTCCCGGGCCACGGCCTCCAGGTCCGGGAAGCTCCGCACCCGCTCGTCTTCCTCCCCGAGCCTTTCCGCCACGTGGGCCCGAAAGGGCCCCGCCCCCATGGCGAGGAGGGCTTCCGCCACCCGGGCGGGGGTGTTCTCGGGGTCGGTGTAGATCACGGAGAGGGGGGAGAGGGCCACTTCCAGGAGCACACCCCCGAGGGGCCTCCCGTGGAGGGAGAAGAAGCGGGCCTCGTCCCAAGGGCGCTTGAGCCGGGCGAAGGCCTCCTGGAAGGCGGTGGGGGCGGGGTGGACCTCCGCCTCGGGGAAGCGCTCCAACACCCTCTTCCCGATGCCGTGGAAGAGGGGGTCCCCGGAGGCCAGGAAGGCCACCCTCTTCCCCGCCTGGACCCGCTCCGCCGCCCGGTCCAAAAGGGCCTCCAGGGGTCCTTTCACCGCCAGTTTTTCCCCCGGGTGCTCGGGGAACTGGGCCAGGTGCCTAGCCCCTCCCACGAGCACCTCCGCCTCTGCCACCCGCCGCAGGGCGAGGAGGCTAAGCCCCTCCCGCCCCCGCGCCCCCATGCCGATGAGGTAGACCATCTAGCCCTCCCGGTGGGCCCTGGAGGTGTCCACGCCTCCGTCCGCCGCCAGGCGCAGGAGGGCGTGGAGGGCGGCCACCACCAGGGTGGACCCTCCCTTCCGCCCCTCGGTGACGATCCAGGGGACGGGGGCCTCCGTGAGGGCCCGCTTGGCCTCGAGGACGTTCACGAACCCCACGGGCATCCCCAGAACCAGGGCGGGCCGCGCCCCTCGCCTTATCGCCTCCACCAGGGCCAGGAGGAAGGTGGGGGCGTTCCCCACCCCCACGATGCTCCCCTCCAGAAGCCCCTTTTCCTCCGCGTAGGCCACGGCGGCCTCCGCCCGGGTGCCCCCCGTGGCCTGGGCCCTCCCTATCACCTCGGGGTGGGAAAGGAGTTCCACCACCTCGTTCCCAAAAAGCCGGAGGCGCTCAGGGTTGAGGCCGCAGGCGATCATGCGGGCGTCCACCAAGATCCTCGCTCCCTCCTGGAGGGCTTTAAGACCGGCCTCCACCGCCCCCGGGCTAAAGCGGGTGATTTCCTTGTACTCAAAGTCGGCGGTGGCGTGGATCATGCGGCGCACGATGGGCCATTCCAGGGGGGAGAAGCGGTGGGGGCCCGCCTCGAGGTCCACCAGGCGGAAGCTTTCCTCCTCTATGGCCCTGCCCTTGGCTGTCATCTGGTGGGTGGGGTTTTTCCGCTGCTGGATCAGGTCATCCACGGTACACCTCCCGGTCTGGCCAGGCGGCGAGGCACCGGCCCTCGTCAAAGTCCGTGAGGGCCACGCTCACGAAGGGCCTGGGGCCGATATAGGCCTGGAGCTTCTCCTGAGCTAGCCGCACCAGATCTAAGAAGAAGCGGTCAAGCCCTTCCTCTAGGGCGAGCTCAAAGAAACGCCGGGCGGTGGCGGCCCCTTCCGCCTCCTTGAGCGCCCTGGGGCTCGCCCCCGCCTCCTTGAGGAGGCCGAGGAGCATGGGTAGGTTCACCTCGCCTCCCGCCGCGTGGGTCATGGTCTTGCCGTCGGCCATCTTGGAGATCTTTCCGATCATCCCCACGATGCGCACCACCTCAATCCCCACCTTCCGCGCCGCCCGGAGCACATCCCCCACGAAGTCTCCCATCTCAATGAAGGCCATCTCGGGCAGGTGGGGAAGGAGCCTCTGGGCGAAGCGCTCGCTTTTGCCCCCGGTGGTGGCGGCGATTTCCAGGAGGCCGTTGGCCCGGGCTACGCCCACCGCCTGGACCACGCTCATGCGAAAGGCGCTGGTGGAGTAGGGCTTCACCACCCCCGTGGTGCCCAGGACCGATAGCCCCCCGAGGATGCCAAGGCGTGGGTTTAGGGTCTTTCGCGCCAGCTCCTCCCCCCCCGGAATGGCGATGGTGATGGCGAGGGGCCTTTCCGTCACCTCCCGCACCGCCTCCCAGATCATCTGCCGGGGCACGGGGTTGATGGCCGCCTCCCCCACGGGCACCCCGAGCCCGGGCCGGGTCACCACCCCTACCCCTTCGCCCCCTTCCAACCGGTCCTCGCTGGCGAACCGCACGTAGGCCTGGATCTCTGCCCCGTGGGTCACGTCGGGGTCGTCCCCGGCGTCCTTGATCATCCCCACCAGGACCCCGTCCCCTTTTGGCTCCAGGCGGAAGACCCGGAAGGGTTGCCGCCAGCCGGCGGGAAGCCAGATGTCCACCACCTCGGGGGCCTGCCCCAGGAGGGCTAAGGTGGCCGCCTTGGCGGCGGCCGCGGCGTTCGCCCCCGTGGTGAAGCCGATGCGGCTTCCCTTCTTGTCCCGGGGTGGGGGGTAGGGGTGGCTCATGCGGGGCGCAGGGCGTACAGCCGGAGGGAGACGAGGAACCCGAAGAGGCCTAGGCCCAGGGGGAGGGCGAGGGCCTCGAGGTCCACCGCCAAAAGCTCCGCCAAGGCCAGGAGGAGGGCCATACCCACCACCACCCAGCCAAGCCCACGGCTCGCCCTGCGGGCCCTCTCCGAGTCCTGGGCTAGGTGCTGGAGGCGGCTTGCCAGGAGGCCGTCCACCCCGTCCACCAGGAGCATCCCCAGGGTGAAGAAGAAACCCAGGCGCAGGGGGGAGAGCTCCGCGGAGAGGGCCAGGGCGGAGAGCTGGCTTGCCGTTTCAAACCCCAAGCCGAAGAGGAGGCCCAGGAGAAGGGGGTGGAGGAAAGGGAGGCGGTTTGGGGCCCTCTCCTCGGGCCTGAGGAGCCGGTAGAGGTTGAGGCCGGCCACCAGGAGGAGGAGGAGGGTGGGGAGGTGGAGGGCCTCGAGGTCCACCCTTTCCAGGAGGGCGGCGGCGGGGAAGGCCAAGAGGGTCACGATGGCGCCGTGCCCCAAGGCAAAGAGGACGCCGTTATAGGGGGAAGGGCGCACCCGGGAGAGCCCGTCCACCGCCGCCAGGTGGTCGGGATCCACCCCGTGGCGCATGCCCAGGGCCACGGCCAGGAGCTCCAGCCCCGTCATGGGGCACCCCTACCTTGGGGGGATACCGCCTTTCCTTTCACTTGGGAACGCCTTTTTCTCGTCATCCTTGCCTCCTTTCGCCCCTGCTCGGGGGCAGGTGAGGCGCGCGCTAGGGCGGGTATTCGGGCTTCCGGCCACGACGTGGGGTCTAACGCATGGGCCGGTTACCGTTGCGGCACAGCGCCGGACTTTCACCGGTCTTCCCCCTTTTCCGCCCCAAGACATCCGGGCCTTGGGGCACCCTAGCCGCACGGGCCCCGCTAGGGGGCTTGCCCTAGGTTTTACTCCTCTTCCCGCCCCCCGTCAACCGCTGGGGGGGCTATCCGCCCCAGGACCCTCCTCGGCCAGTCCACCACCACGGCGCTTCCCGGGAGGACGAGGCCGTCCTCCCCCAAAGCCCGGAGCACCGCCCGCACCACCCCCCCGTGGGTGAAGAGGAGGGCGGGTGCCCTAAGGGTTTCCAGGAAGCGAAACACCCGCTCCTGGAAGGCCTCCAGGGTCTCTCCCCCAGGGGGATGGAAGCCCTGGAACCGGAGGAGGGCTTCCTTGTGGAGGGGGTCTAGGCTTTCCCAAGGGGCTCCCTCCAGGGCCCCGAAGTGGATCTCCCTAAGCGCCCGGGTGGGCTCGGGGGTAAACCCCGCCAGGGCCGCTGTTTCCAGGGCCCGCCGCAGGTCGGAGCTATGGGCGGGGAGGGGAGGGAGGAGCCCTTTAAGGGCTCTCGCCTGTTCCCGCCCAAGGGAGGTTAAGGGGAGGTCGGTCCAGCCGAGAAGCCTCCCCTCCCGGTTCCAAAGGGTTTCCCCGTGCCGCACGAGCCAGAGCTCCATGGGTAGAGTTTACGCTTTTGGTATAGTGGGGGCCATGCGGCGGGAGGTTTTGGAAGAAGCCCAAAGGCGCATGGAGGACCTCACCAAGCCGCCCCGCTCCTTGGGGTACCTGGAGGAGGTGGCGGTGCGCCTGGCGGCCATCCAGGGCCGGGTGAAGCCGGAACTGGGCCAGGGAGCGGTGGTGGTGGCGGCGGCGGACCACGGGGTGGCGGCGGAAGGGGTTTCCGCCTACCCCCAGGAGGTCACGCGGCAGATGGTCCTCAACTTCCTCCGGGGCGGGGCCGCCATCAACCAGTTCGCCCTGGCCGCCCACTGCGAGGTCTACGTCCTGGACGTGGGGGTCATGGGGGAGCTCCCCGACCACCCCCGCCTCCTCAAGCGCAAGGTGCGGGAGGGCACCCGCAACCTGGCCCTCGAGCCCGCCCTCACCCGGGAGGAGGCGGAAAGGGCCCTCGAGGCGGGCCGGGAGGCGGCCAGGCGGGCTTTAGCGGAAGGGGCCACCCTCCTCGCCGCCGGGGACATGGGCATTGCCAACACCACGGCGGCCGCTGCCCTCACCGCCGGGCTTCTGGGCCTTTCCCCGGAGAAGGTGGTGGGCCGGGGGACGGGGGTGGGAGAGGAGGGCCTCAAGCGGAAACGGGAGGCGGTGGGGAGGGCCCTCGCCCGCCTGCGGCCCGGGCTTGACCCCTTGGGGGTGGCGGCGGAGGTGGGGGGGCTTGAGCTCATCGCCATCGCCGGGGTGTACCTGGAGGGGTACGCCCAAGGGGTTCCCCTGGTCCTGGACGGCTTCCCCGTGACCGCCGGGGCCCTTTTGGCCTGGAAGCTGGAGCCGGGGATAAGGGACCACTTCTTCGCCGGCCACCTCTCCCGGGAGCCCGGGCACCGGTACCTCTTGGAGGCCTTGGGCCTCAGGCCCCTCCTGGACCTGGACCTGGCCCTGGGGGAGGGGACGGGGGCGGTCCTGGCCATGCCCCTCCTCCGCGCCGCCGCCCGCATCCTCCACATGGCCACCTTCGCCGAGGCGGGGGTTTCCCGGGGCGGGTAGGTGTTTCGGGCCCTTTTGGCCGCCTTCTCCCTCCTTTCCGTCCTCCCCGTGGCCCGGGCGCTGGAGGGGGAGGACTTTCGCCGGGCCTCCGCCTTCTTCCCCCTGGTGGGCTACGCCCTGGGGGCTTGCCTCGCCCTCCTCGCCTTCCTCCCCCTCCCCCCGGGCCTCCTCGCCGCCCTCCAGGTGGCCCTCCTCCTGGGGCTCACGGGCCTCCTGCACCTGGACGGGCTCCTGGACGCCGCCGATGCGCTTCTCGGTTCCCGGCCTCGGGAGGAGAGGCTTCGCATCCTCAAGGACCCCCACCTGGGCCCCTTCGCCTTCGGGGTGGGGGGGCTCTACCTCCTCCTCCTCTGGCAGGGCCTGGCCTCGGCACGGGACCCCCTTTTCCTCCTCCTCTTTCCCGGGTTCGCCCGCTTCGCCTTCTTGCCCTTCCTCCACCTTTACCCCCTCCTGGGCCCGGGGATGGCAGCCATGGTGCGGGGGGGGCCGTGGGGGGTGGCCTTTCTCCTCGCCCTGCCTTTCCCCCTCCTCTTCCCCCTTTCCGCCCTCGCCGCCCTCCTCGCCGCCTTCGGCGTGGGAAGGCTCGCCCTGGCCCGGCTTGGGGGGGTAAACGGGGACATCCTGGGGGCCATGATCGCCCTGGGGGAGCTAGCTTCCCTGCTAACCTATGCCCTATGGAAGAGCCTCGCCGGGTGAAGCCCTACGCCAAGCCCCAAGGGGAGAGGAGGGGTCTCCTCCTGGTCTACACCGGGGACGGCAAGGGCAAGAGCACCGCCGCCTTCGGCCTCGCCCTCAGGGCCCACGGGCGGGGCCTGAGGGTGCGGGTCTTCCAGTTTGTCAAGCACGCCACCGCCCGCTTTGGGGAGCACCGGGCCTTCGCCCGGCTCGGCATCCCCATAGAGGGCCTCGGGGATGGTTTCACGTGGAAAAGCCGGGACCTCGAGGCCTCTGCCCGCCTGGCCCAGGAGGGGTGGCAAAGGGCCAAGGAGGCCCTCCTCTCGGGGGCGTACGACCTGGTGGTCCTGGACGAGGCCACCTATCCCTTGCGCTACGGGTGGATCGCCTTGGAGGAGTTCCTGGAGGCCCTCAAGGGACGCCCGCCCCACGTGCACGTGGTGGTCACGGGCAGGGGGGCGCCCGAGGCCCTCTTGGACCTGGCGGACACGGTGACGGAGATGCGCAAGGTGAAGCACGCCTTTGACCAGGGCGTCCCGGCCCAGAGGGGGATAGAGCACTGATGCGCCTCCTCCTTGCGGCTCCCCACTCGGGCGCGGGCAAGACCACGTTTTCCCTCGCCCTGGCCTTGGCCCTGAGGGAGCGGGGCCTGAAGGTCCAGGCCTTCAAGGTGGGCCCCGACTACATAGACCCCACCCACCTCGAGGCCGCCACCGGCCGCCGCCCCTACAACCTGGACGGCTTCTTCCTGGACGAGGAGGGCCTCCGCTCCCTCTTCCGCCACGGGGCGAGGGGGGCGGATTTCGCCCTGGTGGAGGGGGTGATGGGGCTTTTTGACGGGAAGGACCCCTTGGGGCGGGTGGGGTCCACGGCCCAGGTGGCGCGCCTCCTGGGCCTGCCCGTGGCCCTGGTGGTGGACGCTAAGGGGATGGCGGGCTCCATCGCCGCCCTGGTGCGGGGCTTCCGCGACCACGACCCCGAGGTGCGCCTCGTGGGGGTCTTCGCCAACCGGGTGGGTTCCGAGCGCCATGCGGAGCTCCTCCGGGAGGCCCTCGCCCCCTTGGGCCTTCCCCTCTTGGGCTGGCTCCCCCAGGACCCCGCCCTGGCCCTGCCCGAACGGCACCTGGGCTTGGTCCTCGCCGGGGAGGTGGCCCCGCCCCTGGAGGCCCTGCGGCGGGCCTTCCGGGTGGACCTCGAGGCCACCCTTCGCCTGGCCCAGGCCGCCCCGCCCCTCCCCGAGGCCAAGCCCTTCCTCCCAAAGAGGCGTCCTCCCCGGGCCCGGGTAGCCTACGCCTGGGACCGGGCCTTCCGCTTCTATTACCCCGAGGCCTTGGAGCTTTTGGAGGCCCTGGGGGCCGAGCTCATCCCCTTTAGCCCCCTGGAGGACGAGGCCCTTCCCCAAGCGGACGCCCTCCTCCTCGGGGGTGGCTACCCGGAGCTTTTCGCCGAGCGGCTTTCCGCCAACGGGGCCATGCGGGAGGCCATCCGCCGCTTTCCCGGGCCCGTGGTGGCGGAGTGCGGGGGGTACATGTACCTCTCCCAGGGGCTTTGGGTGGGGGAAAGCTTCTACCCCATGGTGGGCCTGGTCCCCGGGGAGGCCCGGATGGCGGATAGGCCCGTCCTGGGCTACCGGGAGGTGGAGGCCCTCCGGGATAACCCCCTGGCCCTTAGGGGAGAGGTGTTTAGGGGCCACGAGTTCCACTACGCCCGCCTTCCCCAGTCCCCAAGCCCCGCTTGGCGCCGGGTGGGGGGAGAGGAGGTGGAGGGGTACACGGACGGCAGGGTGCTGGCGAGCTTCGTGCACCTCTACCTTCCCGCTCGGCCTGAAGGGGCGAAGCGGCTCTTGGCAAGGGCCCGTGTGGAGGGTGGAGGGCTCGCTTAGACCTACCCCCTGTTGGGGTAGAGGATGGGAGCCAGAGGAGTTCGGTTTCCCGCCCGTTTCCTGCGGGGCCGCCTAGGCGTCCTCGTTGAAGGAAAGCCCCGGCCCCAGGTTGGCGGGGGTGGGGCCGGGGCTAGTCTTCCAGGCTGTAATCGTGGCTGATGTGGGGGCTATTCTCCCGCAAAACCCGTTGGAGTTCCTTGGAAAAGCCCTCCTCGGCCTCCGCCTGCACCTCGAGGACCACCCTCACCCGCACCCCGGGCTCCCCCGCCAGGTGGCGGACAATCTCTTCGGCCAAGAGGCTCGCGTCCCTTACCAGGTTGGCGGGGCGCACTTCCTTTTTGAGGTAGTAGCGGCGGGGTTTGGGCCCGGGAAAGGGGAAGGGGGGTTCCCCACTAGGAGCTGTAGGGGGGCCTTTTATATCGTCTCGCCCTCCCTCCGCAGGGTCCTTTGGTGCCTTCTCCTCTGGCTCTTCTGCCTTTTTCCGCAAGCCCTCGGCCCGCTCTCGCTCCAGAAGATACCCGGAGAGGTTAGGCGTGACGGGTTCCCGAAGGAAAACCCTGGCCCCCTCCCCAGGCCTTTCGGTGTAGCCGAAAAGCCCCTCCCGAACACCTTTTTCCACGGCACCCAGGAGGACCGCTTCATCCTTGAGCTTGGGCAGGTAGGGGTAGGTGGCGAAGGCTTCCCAAAGCCACCCTAAGGGTAGTTCCTGGCCTCTGGCGGCGAAAAAGCCGTAGTTTTTCAGTGTTTCTTCCAGGAACGAGGGATGCCATTCCGTGTAGACCAAGCCTTCGTTCTTCGCCTTGGCCGCCGCCCGTTCCAGGGGTTTGCCGCTACCCAGAAGGCGGATGGCGCTCATCTCCAGTTGGGGGGCCTTGGGGTCGGGTTGGTGGAAGGCCAGGAGGTGGCGGTAGGCCTCCTCTAGGCGCAGGTCTAGCGTTTCGCTGGCCTCCTTGACCCGGGCTTCCACCTGGCGCACGTCCGCCTGGCCCAGGTTAAGCCGCTCCCTGTCCTCGAGGATGGACCGCCAGGCCAGGTAGCGGCGGCTCGCCTCCATCAGGTCTGGTACCGCGGTGGCATCGGGGGCGAGGAAGAGGAGGGTGTTCCGGTAAAGCCTTTGGGCCTGGCCCCGGCGCTCCAGGATTTCCCGGGCGAGCCGCTCCGCCTCGGAGTTCTCCTTGCTGTAGGGAGCGGTGGGGGGCAGGACCACCAGGCGCAAAGCGGGCTCGTCGGGCACGTCCCCGCTTCCCGAGGGGGCGGCGTGGACGGCTGCGAAGAGGGGGGGACGGGTCCTGGCCCAGGCCTGAAGCCGGGCCACGATTTCCGCCATCGCCTCGTGCTCTTCCAGGGAGGCCATCCGGTCTTGGGCCAGGCGGTTCAGGCTTGGGCGGGTTTCAAACCAGTAGCGGTCCCCCTCGGCGTGGAAGTAGGTGAGGCGGTCCGAAAGGGCCTTTAGGGCATCGGTGAAGAGGGAGGGGCTTTCGCCGGGCTGGGCTACCCCTAGCTTTACCCGCACCCCCTGCACGCCCTTGGGGCGGTGGGCCTGGCCGGGGCTTGCGGCGGCGGGGGCGGTGGCGAGGAAGACCGCCCGGGCTACCCTGCGGGCGGCGTGGTGGCGGGCCAGGGCAGGGCGCTCCCGCTCCAAGATCAGGGCTTTGGCGTTGGGGCCATCTATGTCGGCGTCCACCACCTGGTCAAAGCCTTCCTGGTAGCGGGAGAGGTGGCGGACCAGCTCGTACCGGGGCCCCCCGGCGTCCAGGGGCAGGTTGCCGGGGAGGATGAGGAGGGAGGGGTCGCCTCGGGTCCAGAGGGTGTGGACCACGAAGGCCATGAGGCGGAGGACCCCCCGGGTGCGTTGGAAGCCCTCGAGGGTGGACCAGTCCTCGTAGAGGCGGTCAAAGAGCTCGGGGTGGATGGGATAGGCCGCCTTCATCCGGCGCTCGTAGTTGGGATCCAGGACCTCGCTGGGGAACTCGCCCTTGTTTTCCTGGTAGTAGCGCATGAACTCCCGCACCACGGCGTCCCGCTGGCGGTAGCCCTCCTCCGAAAGGGGAAGGAAGAGGCGGCGGCGGACGATCTCGTAGGCTTCGTCCTGGGTGGCGGGCTGCCAAACCGACTCCAGCCTTCCCACCACGTTTTGCAGGCGAATAAGGGCTTCCCGCCCTCCGCTTCCCCCCACCTCCATGTCGGAAGCGGGCAGGGAGGCCACCACCAGGGTGCGGGGGCTTCGCTTAGCGGCTTCCGTGAGGGCCTGGGCGAAGGTGAGGTTTTGGTCAAAGGTGCCGGCGGGCAGGTCCGTTTCCCCGTAGAGGTTGCGGAGAAAGGCCACCCACTCGTCAATGAGGATGAGGGCCGGGGCGTAGCGGTCAAAGAGCGCTTTTAGGACGTCCGAACCCGGGGCTACCCCCTTCCGGTCCTCCTCCTCCACCATGCGGTAGCCCTCCACGCCCCCGAGCTGGTAGGCGATTTCTCCCCAAAGGGTGCGCACCTCCAGCCCCTCGGGCTTGGGGTGGGTGCGGGCGGGGCTAAAGGCGGTGCCCACGAAGACGGCCCGGCGGGCCACAGGCACCTGGGCGATGTCCGCCTCGGCCAGGAGGTCTTCCAACCCCGGCACCTCCTTCGGGTTCACCCTTCCACCGAAGAGGTGGTAAAGGGCCAGCATGGAGTGGGTCTTGCCGCCCCCGAAGGCGGTTTGGAGTTCCACCACCGGGTCGCCCCCTGCGCCGGAAAGCCGCTTGAGGGCGCTTTGGAGAAGGCGGGATAACCCTTTGGTCAGGTAGGTGCGGCGGAAGAACTCCTCGGGGTCGCCGTACTCGGGCCCGGCCTCGCCCTTGTGCACCTGGGCTAGGTCGGCGGCGAACTCCGCTTCGCTATAGCGGCCCGAGGCCACGTCGGGGTGGGGGGTAACCACCTCCCGCCAGGGGGGAAGGCCTCTATGGGCCAGAACCTGGATGGGTTCGCTGGCCCGCCGTTCCGCTTCCCGCCGGGCGTCCTCCTCGTAGCGCCGCCTGAGGAGCTCGCGGGCCATGCGATCGGTTTCCCGGGCTTCGTCGGCGGCGATCATCTCCAGAAGGCGGGTGATGGAGTCCAGGGCCCGGTGGGCGTCCTCGAGGCTAAAGGCGTTCTGGTGGCCCCAGCGGTTGCGCACCTCTATGAGCTCCTTGACCAAGGTCCGGCCCCAGCGGCCAAGCTTCTCGTCAAAGACCTCGGTCCAGCGGTGGTCCATGAGCTTGAGGAGGGCTTGGGCGTCGGGGTCTTGGAGGGAGTAGCGGTCCCCCCGCAAGACCTCGGCCATCTCCTTGGCCCAGTCGTCCCCGTACACCCGGCGGTACTCCCGCTCCACAAAGGGCCTGAGGCCAGCCTTGAGGAGGTCCAGCCCCCGCCCTACGATTTCGCGGTTGCTGAGCGCCATAGTAAAAGCATATCGGCCAGGAGGAGGCGCCCCTGGCCAAACGACCTTGTCTCAAAACTTAAGTGCAGGAAGCACGAGGCGTGGGAGGCCCATCTGACTGGTTAGGAAGTCCACGTAAAAGCGCAGGTACGGCCAGAGGTTTACGGGCAGGTTCCGTTGGCTAAACGTTTGGAAGAAAGAGGCATCGGGGAACACGCCGCTTTGGTAGCTGGCCGCCACGCGGAGCCTGAGAAAGCCAAAGGTGCCAAGGGAGTCCTGAAAGTCCAGCTGGAGCTCCAAACCGGCCCTAAACCCGTCCTTTATTTTCTCCGGCCCGAAGGGCTCGGAACGGCCGAAAACGGGTTGCAGAGGTGCGCCTTTCTGCGGAGGGCGTTCCAGCTTAGCTTGGACCTCTAGGAGCTCCACGGATAGGATTTCTAGCCCCTCAATAAAGCGGCTATAGGCCTTGGGGTCTGCCTTCCCTTCGGATGGGGGGCTCTTGACCTGGAGAAGCCCTGCTCTGCGCAGGGTGCTATAGACCCGTTGATAGGTAAGCCCCAGCTCCTTGGCGATTTCCGAAACGCTCTTCCCTTGTTGGTAGAGGTTTCGGATGGTTTCCGATTTGTTAGCCATAGCTTAAGCGGCGCAGGTCCTGATGGGCGTTTCGTCCCAGGAAAGGGAAAGGGGGCTGATGTCCACGTTGGTCCAACCTGCGGCGGTGGACTCCAAAGGCTCATCCGGGGAGAGGCTGTAGCGGGCGAGAACCTCTCCGTTCTCGTCCGCAAACTCAAGCCGCAAGGAAAGGCCCAAAGCCAGGGCGTACCGGGCCAGGGTTTCCAAGGTGAGGGAAAGCCCCCCGGTAGTCTCCAGCTGGCTCACGCGGCTGCGGGACACCCCAAGGCGCTTGGCTAGCTTCTCTTGTGTGAGCCCCCGCTTCTCCCGCAAGTGGACCAAAAGCTCAGGCAGTTCCTCTTCCAAAACCTCCCGGTAGAGCCGCCGCTCCTCAGGGTCCTGCATGGAATCCCTGAAGTAATCTGCAAAGTTCGTGCCCCTAGGCATATTTAGTTCACCTCTTCCCTGTAGGCCTGGACAACAAGATCCAAAAGTCTTTCGTCGGGCCGGTTCTCATTTTTGAGTTCTCCGGCCACGACCAAAAAGGTGGAGCCTAGCCGAAGAAAATGCGCATGGCGCCTTCCTGGGTGCGTTTGCGAAGCTCGTGAATCAGCACGCCCTCACGGCGGAAGGATTTGACCCTTGGTGGCCGCATCTCGTCGGTACCAAGCTCCTGAAGCTCGCTAAGAAGGCGCATGGCTAGCGGGTGGAGGTGGGAGCGAAAGCGCTTCAGTTCCTCAAGCCACTCGCGAAAAGGTTCGCGCCCTTTGGGGTCTTGGTAGAAGACCACCTGGTATCGCCCCACCTCACACCCCCATGTTATTACCCCCAAGATAGTTAGTCAAGGCTAACCTCCGTGCCATCCTCGGCTCCTCTAGCCAAAAAGTCTTTCCTGGACCCCCTTACGCTTTGCGGCCTCCAGCGCCAGGTGTCCGTAGCTTCCCGCCAGCAGGTTGAAGTTCAGGGCGTCTTCCGCACGGCCTTTGCGTTCGGCAATCTGGTAAAGCCGGTAGGCGAGGGCCCTCGCCCCCTCGGCCAGGTGGCCGGGAAGCTGGGCGAGGAGGCTTGCGGCGGCGCTTTCCCCGGCCTTAGCCAAGAGGCGAATGAGGTGGTGGGCCGCCTCCCAGGCGGAGGGGCGCTTGTCGGCGCTGGGGTTCCAGTCCTCGGGGTACTCCTCGGGGCGGAAAAGGCGCACCTTGCCCCCCCTAGCTAGGAGGATGCCCCCCTCCATCAGGCCCGCCACGGCCACGTTCTTGGCCTTGGCTAGGGTTTCGGCGTCCCCGTAGGGGCCTTCCTCGTAGCCGTACTGCTCGTACCAGGCGATGGCGAAGCGGGTATCGGGGTCCAGCTCCGCTTCTTCCTCGGCCAGGAACTCGTCCAGGACCTGGTTTATGAGGGCCAGGGCTTCCCGCACGGAAAGGGGGCGGCCATCCGGCTCCAAAACGGCGGCGTAGCGGCTGAAGACGGCCATGCCCGGCCCGATGGCGCTTTGGGCCAGGTCCACAGGGGGAATGCTCCCTTGGGTGAGCTCTTTTAGGGCGGCGGGAAGCTCTTGGCGCAAGGCCCGGAGGAAGTCCTGCCGGGTGGCCTTGGGAGCCCCTTCGGGGCGTGGGCGGCAAACCAACACGATGGAGGAGGCCAAAGCGTTAGACCCCTGGCCCCGGGGGCGGTTGGCCCGTTCCGTGCGCATGGGCCAGGTGGCGGTTATCTGGAAGCCCTCGTCCACCAGGCCTTGTAGGAAGCTTTCCCAGCCGGTGGAGGCCACCTGGGGAGTATCCTCCGTTTCCTCCTCCTCTTCCTCCACTTCCTGTTGCTTGAAGGCGTAGTAGAGGCTTAGGGGGTAGTCGGGGTGGGCCTTGGTGCGGAGATTGCGGAAGACCTGGCGCATACCCTCCTCAAAGCGGCGCTTGGCGGCCTCCTTGCCCCCGTGGCGGTAGGGGTCGGCGATAAGCTCTTCCTCCTTGGGCACCAGGAGGGTGCGGAAGAGATCCGGGTAGGTGTCCTTCAGGGTCTTGCGAAGCCAAACGTAGAAGAAGTCGGAAAGATCGGCGTAAGGGACGTTGTCGTAGTAAGGGGGGTCCGTGGAGATGAGGGGTGAGGAGGGAACGCCGTTGACCGAGTCCGTGGCGTTCACCTGCCGGGCCTGGCCAGGGGGGTGGGCGGGAAGAGCTTCCAGACACTCCGCGACCCATTCCACCGCATCCAAAAAGTTGCGGGTGGAACTTGAAAAGGGGTTTATTTCGGCAAAGTCCCATAGCATTGGTAAAGCTTGACGGCTGAAAGCGCCGGCGACTTTGTCGCCGGCGCTTTGCCATCTTGATAGAACATTTGAGCTTTCAGCTAAGCGGTCTACAGCCAGAGCTAGATAAACCCCTATGGCGTCTGTGTACGCCCTGGCACCCCGCCCACCTTGGGCTAGGGGTACGCCGTCGTCGGGTAGGCCCGCCTTTAGGGCGTCCTGGTAGGCCCTTTCCCTCGCCGCGGCTATAAGTTCGGCGAAGGTGGTGAGGGCCACCAGCTGGCGGGGGGTGAAGAGCTGCGAAAATGACGTCATTCCGTACACAGCAGGGGTCATATGACGACTATTCGGAGTTAATGGAAACTCGGGTGCCCAAGCGGGCTTTGCCTTTTTCGCTACCTCCTCGTGCTCGGGCAGTGGGGAGTGGTAGCTCCGGCCCCCTTGCCCCTCGGCCACGATGGCCATGAGCCGTGCTCCAAGGCGCCCCGCTTTCCCCTCCTGGCGCACGTGCTCTAGGGGGATGGGGCTTCCGCAGACCAGGCAAACCCCTCCCTTTCGGCTTATGGTGCCCTCCACGGGGGGTTTCCCCGTGCGCTCCACACGGAAGCGAATGCCCTCCGGTGCCCGCTCGGGGACTACGAAGGCTTCCTTGCCCTTCTTCTTGGAAAGCCAAAAGGAGCGGGCCAAGGGGGCTTCCGCCCGGCACCCGGGGTTGGGGCAGGTCACGGTCCGGGCCCAAATCCAGGCGATAACCGGCTTGCCCTCCACCTCGGGGTAGAGGTGCCCGATGCGCCTCTTGGCCTCCTCGCGCATCCAGGCCCCGTAATGGCGCACATCCCAAGCGAGGCCCTGGGCGCCAAAGAAGCGGTCGCTGGCCGTGGCCTCCTTCCGGTACTCGGGGTTCATGGGGGGCAGACCCGCAAACCGGGCCGGGATTTCCAAAAGGGCCTTGTTGAGGAGGACGGCCACCGGGTTCAGGTCGCCGGCGTGGGCGGAAAGGCCCAGGCGCTGGGCCTCTAGGGGTATGGTGCCGCCCCCGGCGAAAGGGTCCAGCACGGGCGGGGCTTGGCGAAGGAGGGCCTCTATGGCGGGGCGGTCCTCCTTGGAGGCGGGAGGGGCTTGGCCTAGGCTTCGGGCCAGGCTCTTGGCGATTTCGTACTGGGCCTCGGCGATAACGCCCTGGCCCGGGTTCAGGGCCTCTTGGGGATTTTTGACGTTATCCCAGTTTACCAGACGCTCCAGGAGCTCAAAGAGCCTTTCCCGCTCCTGCTGGGCCTCCTCGGGGGGAAGGTGGACCCCGGGGTCGTCCACCAGGCTGGCGAAGAGGACGGCTCGGGCGGCGGCCAGGGGCCGCCTGGCCCACCACAGGTGCAGGGTGGAGGGGTGGCCATGGCGGATGGACTTTTCCCGGCTCGCCTCCCGGTTGATGGCCTCGAGGGGTAGGGCGACCTCAATGAGCTTCTTCGGCATGGCTGGGCTCCTCCAGGGTTTGCAGGATTTCCCGGGCGCCGTAAAGGCGGTTGCGCCGGGCCTGGCTTAGGGGCGTGAGTATACCGTCTTCCACAAGCCTCCCTATTAGGCGCATGGCCCAGGCGTGGGTTACCTCTAAACGTTCCCGCACGATGGACGCCGTAAGTACGGGCTGCTCAAAGAGAAGGTCAATCAGGGCTAAGAGGTGCGCGCTCCCGCCCTTGTCCTGATAGATTTGCCGCCAGTTTTGACGGAGGGCTATGAGTCGCTGGGCCTTTTGGGTGGCGTCCTTCGCCTCGGTTTTTACACCTTTGAGGAAGAAGACAATCCATGACATCCAGTCTCCTGTCTGGCTAACGCGCAGAAGGAGATCGTAATACTGGCTCCTATGACGCTCAAAATAGGCGGAGAGGTACAAGGCCGGCTCGGGCAAAAGGTTCCGCTCCAAGAGCATCAGGGTAATCAGGAGGCGACCAATGCGGCCGTTGCCGTCCAGGAAAGGGTGTATAGCCTCAAACTGGTAGTGTACCAGGGCTATCTCCACCAGGGGGGGTAGCCCATGGTCGCTGTGCCAGAAACGCTCCAAGGCGTCTAGGGCTTCCAGCATGGGGCCTGGAGGGGGGGGCACGTAACGAGCTTCAGCCAGGGTACACCCTGGCGGGCCAATCCAATTTTGCGCCCGCCGAAACTCACCTGGCGCCCGGTTTTGGCCCCGCACCCCTTGTAGGAGAACGGCCTGCATCTCCTTGAGGAGGCGCAGGGAAAGGGGAAGTTCCTTTAGGAGCGCCCTCCCTCGTTCTAGGGCACGAATGTAGTTGAGGACCTCTTGGGCATCCTCGCGTAGATTTGGGTTGGGGAAAAGGGGGGCCTGGGCCTCCATGGCGTAAACGTCTACTAGGCTCGCCTGGGTGCCCTCAATCCGAGATGAGAGTACGGCTTCCTTGCGGATGAAAGGCCGAATGAAAAGGTAAGGGTTAGGTAACGTGTGCAGTAAGCCCGCAAGCTCACCAAGGTTGCCCCTAGCCTCGTCCAGGAGACGTACTAAAGGGGGTGTCCACTCCAATGGAGGTGGCAAGGGGTCAGGGACGAAGGCATAGGCGCCTTGACCAATGGAAACGAGCCTGCCCGGGGATCTTGGCGAAAAGGCTTCGGGGCGCATGGGTCTTATGATACTAGACCCCCCTCTTTGTATAACAAGCTTGGAGCTTGTTATACGAGCGTATCATTTCCCCGCCTCTACCACCCGCACCGCCCGGGCCAGGACCTGCTTGAGGTCGTAGGACACATTGGTGGCGGCGAAGTCGGGCTCACCCATGAAGGGAGGGACGTAGTGGATGCGCAAGGCCCTCTGCCCAGCCGTTTCCACCACCACCAGGTACCAGTTTTCCCGCTTGTTGAGGGCGGTGAGGATCTGGGTGCGGGAGAGGGTGACCACTTCTGAGCCGGGGCCCTTGGCCTTCACCTCCAGGAGGCGCAGGTGCCCGTCCGGGGTGCGGGACTCCACGTCGTAGCCCGGGTAGCCTGGGGGCATCTCCTCCGGCTCGTGCCCCATGCTTCGCTCGGCCCAAAGGACCGCCTCCACGGCGATGCGCTCCAGGTGTTGGCGGACGTCTTCCTCAGGGGCTTGCAGGGCCTGGGAGAAGGGCGGCACCACCAGGATGGCCTGGGAGAGCCGAGGGGGGAGGGAGCGCAGGTGGCGGGCTTTTTCCAACTCCTCCTCCCTTCGGCGTAGCCGCTCCCGCAACTCATCCGCCATGCGCCGGAACGCTTCCGCCCGGCCGGCAGCGCCAGCTTTCCCCTTTTGGGCCCGCTCGTGTTCTTCATGGGCCCGCTGGTCCAAGTGGTAGATTTCCGACAAGAGCCTATCCTTCACCGCCTTTAGCGTGCGGTCCACCTCCACCTGGCGGAAGCGGCGAACCTCTTCCAGGTGCTTGCGGGCAAGGTGGCCTGCGGCGTACGCCTCGGCCTTCTCCAAGAGGGAGGCAAGGTCAAACTTCTCCAGGAGGGACAAGGCGTTCTCCCGCTCCTCCTCCGAGGCCGGGCGCAGGTCCAGGTAAGGGGCGGGGCCTTCTTCTCGCACCTCGCCCCCTGGGGTCAGGCTCAGGTAGAGGAAGCGGCGGGATACGGGCCCCTTGGCGTCCTGCACCTCGTGCTCCAAGGCCAGGATGAGGCGGGGGGTGGTGGCGTTTTCGTCCACCAGGACGGTGCCCCGCTCCAGGTACCCGCCCCACTCGGCCAAGGCGGCGTCCAGGAGGGCCTCGAGGAGGGGATGCCCCGGGGTGAGGAAGTCGGCCACGGGCTTTCCGGGCCAGGCCACCTGGTCCTTGTGGAAGGTCACCCGGGTGTAGCTCCGCAGGATCCCGGGCCGGGCCTGGCGCACCCGTGCCGGGACGAAGCTCACCTCCATCCGGGCCCCCTCCCGGCGGTGGACGGTGCCCCCCAAGCGGGTGAGGGCCTCCTGGAAGAAGCTGGAGAGGTAGTGAGGCTGAAGCTTTCTGGCCTCGGCCCGCTCCATCGCCAGCCTGAGTTCCGTCAGGCGCTTGGGGTCCAAGACCTCGGAGGCCAAGGCGTTTTGGAGGAGGGCTTCCAGCCGTTTGAGGTCCACGGCCCCTTCCACTTTTTGGAAAAGGCGGGCCCGCACCTCCGGGTCCTCCCCGTAGCGGATGGCCTCCAGGAGGAGTTCCCAAAGGGGCTTTTCCTGGAAGAGCTTGCCCAGGACATCAAAGACCTTGCCCCCCAAGGCCGTGCTCGCCTCCTCCAGTTTGCGCAGGAGGCGTAGGTAGACCTCGCCTTCCCGGGTGTTTGCCGCCACCAGGTTCCACATGTGGCAGACCTCGGTCTGCCCGATGCGGTGGATGCGGCCAAAGCGTTGCTCCAGGCGGGCCGGGTTCCAAGGCAGGTCGTAGTTGATGAGGAGGTGGGCCTGTTGGAGGTTCACCCCTTCCCCAGCGGCGTCCGTGGCGATGAGGATGAGGGCTTCCCGGTCCTGGGTGAAGCGGGCCTGCCGCAGGCGGCGCTCCTCCCGGGAAAGCCCCCCGTGGATGCTCACGAGGGCCTCGGGACGGCCCAGGTAGCGGGCGAGCCTCTTTTCCAGGTAGTCCAGGGTGTCCTTGTGTTCCGTAAAGAGGATGAGCTTGTGCCCCCGGATGCGGTCGGTTTCCAGGAGGCTTCTAAGCTCCTGCCACTTGCGGTCCTGTTCCTCCCTGAGAAGGGCTTGGGCCATGGCCTCCAGGCGCTTGAGGGTAGCGATTTCCATCTCCAGCTCGGCCAGGGTGCGGGCGGCGGTGGCCTGGTCCAGGACCGCAGGAGCCCCTTCCAGCTCCTCGCTGGGGAACTCCTCCAGCTCCTCCAGGTCCTCCTCCTCCAGGACTGGGAACCGCAGGGCGAGACCCTGCTTCACCTCTTCCCGGCGGGCCTCGAGGCGCTTCCGGCGCCGGCTTAGGGAGCGGGCGATGGCCAGGGGGCTGCTGGCCAGGCGGCGCTGGAGCAGGGTGAGGGCGAAGCCCACGGTGCGGCGCTGCCCTTCCTCCAGCGCTTCGGCCCGGTTCATCTCCTCCCGGACGTAGGCGGTCACCGCCTCGTAGAGCTCCATCTCCTGGGGGGAGAGGGCGTAGCCCACGGTGTAGGCTCGCCGCTCGGGGAAGAGGGGGGTGCCGTCAAAGCGGACCAGGTCTTCCTTCTGTCGCCTTAGCCAAAGCCCTTCGGTGTTCAAGGCGGGGCTATTGGGCCGAGGCTTGCCCCTAAAGCGGTCGGGATCCAAAAGGGAGAGGAAAAGCCGGAAGTCCTCCTCCTTTCCCCGGTGGGGGGTGGCGGTGAGGAGGAGGAAGTGGCGGGCCTTTTCGGAGAGGCGCTCGCCCAGGCGGTACCGGCGCGTGGCCTTGACCTCGAGGCCGTAGTAGGTGGCGGCCATCTTGTGGGCCTCGTCCACCACCACCAGGTCCCAGTCCACCTCGAGGGCCTTTTCCGCCACCTCGGGAAAGCGGGCCAGCTGGTCCATGCGGGCGATCCAGTAGCCGTGCTCCCGGAAAGGGTTCTCGCGGGCGGTTTCCAGGCGTTGGCGGGAGAGGACCTCAAACGGCAGGCGGAACTTTTCCCAAAGCTCTTCCTGCCACTGCAAGACCAAGGCCCCCGGGGCCACCACGAGGGCCCGCTCCAAAGCCCCCCGTAGGGCCAGTTCCCGCATGAAGAGCCCCGCCATGATGGTCTTCCCCGCTCCCGGGTCGTCGGCGAGGAGGAAGCGCAAGGGGTTTTTGGGGAGCATGTGGCCATAAACCGCCTCTATCTGGTGGGGCAAGGGCTCCACCAGGGAGCTGTGGACGGCCATGAAGGGGTCAAAGAGGTAGGCCAGGCGGATCCGCTTGGCCTCCGCCGCCAGGCGGAAGAGGTCCCCGGGGGCGTCTAGGGGGAAGCGGGGCGCCTCCTCCACCACGAGCTGGGCGAGGTCCTCGGGGTAGAGGAGGGCCTCGCCCAGCTCGCCTTGGGCGTTGCGGTAGGTGATCTGCAGGGCGCCCTCGAGGGGGCGCACGTGCTCCACATGAACGCTTTCCCCGGGCACCAGTCCCTTAAGGCGATGCCCAGGACGCACCCTGTGGAGGAGGGGAATGGGATCCACGGGTTTAGTTTAGCCCAAGTTGCCACCTCTCCCTGGACTTGAAACAATAGCGGCCGGTACGCCGTTGCGGACCTCAAAACCATCCACTTGTGCACCCAGGGGGATACTTATCTGCCGTGACCCCTTGAAAAAGGCTCTGATGACGGGTGCTATACCCCCAGCCCAACCCCTACCCATGGCCATCCCGCCAAGCCCTCACCTGGGGGCATCCCTCAAAGCCCTCCTCCCCCAGGGCCACGGCCAGGCGGAGAGGGAGGCGGTGAGGGGGGTCTTTCCTGAGCTGGTGGCACGGGTCTCCACGCGGGAGTTCTCGCTTCTCAGGCTCTAGCCTTCCTCTCTGGGGATAGGTGTGGGAGATGAGCGTTTATGCGGGATATACGAGGGGTGCAAGTTTTGAGAAAGGGCTGCAGCGCCCTTGTAATCATCCCCCACGAGCCCCCGACCCCGGGGGCAGGGTACGAGGTCTACGTGCAGAGGCAAATCGGGAGCGCCACTTGGGAGAGGACTTGGTGCTTCTGGGTGGACACTACCCTAGTCCCCTTTTGAAGAGGCTTTGAGGTATTGGACGCAGTGAGCTACCCCCAGGGGGTAAAGGGGGGTACAAGCCTCCAGGCCCTCCAGGGGATTTCTCCCTGTCGTAGGCCCGGGGGACGGAGACCCCGGCGCAGGCGGAGACCTTTCCTCGTAAGGGCCGCATAAGGCCTCCACCGGAGTAGGGACCCTGTTTTCTCGCCCCCCACCGCTTCCAGGCCTGTTTCTTAGCGGCGACGGCTTTGGGTATCTCCCATGCCCTAGGGTTATCCCGCTTGGGTGGGCCCACGCCCCTAAACTCTAAACTCGTACCCGCACCTCCACCTCTCCCCCCACGGCCTCGGCGAAGCGGCGGAGCGTGTCCAGGCTGTGCCCGAAGTAGAAGGGATCCAGCAGGCGGGACACCGCAGAAGGGGTGGTCCCCATGCGCCGGGCCACCTCCCGGGCGGTGAGGCCCGAGGCCTTCAGGGACCGCCTCAGTTCCAGGCTCACGGGGTTCACGGGGGCAGGGGTCACGTAGCTCAAGAAGTAGCCTTCCCGCTCCCGCTCCGCCTCCTCTTCGGGGCGCAGGGCGCGCCCGGGCGGAGGAAGAGCCCTCCCCTCCTCCTTGAGCTCCACAAGGGCCAGGGCCAAGCCCCGGGCTAGGCTCCGCTCCACCTCCTCAGGGGAAACCTTCCCCCACACGGCCACGGGCAGGTCCAAGGCGAACCCTGCCCACCTTCCCGTCCCATCCCTTTCCAAAAAGCACGGATATGCGCCTTCTCTTCTCATCCTTCTCCCAAAAGGGGGGCCGAAGCCCCCCTCTCCCCTACCCTTTGCCCCTTTGGCCGCCGCCCTTCCGGAAGAGGTCCTCCGATAGCCCCGCCATCTGCAAAATCCGCTTGAACGTCCCCAAAGGGGGTGGATCCTTGCCGGGATCCAGGACCACGAGGCGGCCATCTGGGTGTTTCCAAACCTCGTGGTCCCCCTTGCCCCGCTTGGGCATCGGGACAAAGCCTTCCCGCCGCAAAACCCGCCGGATTTCCCGGTACCGAGGAGGGACAAGCTTCCCGCTAATCCTCTACCTCCTTTTCCCGAATCCCGGGGGGGTGGGACCTCCGGGACACCATAGGTTAGCAAATTTGAGAACATTTGTCTAGGGGTGCCTCCCCTGAGCTCTAATCACTTTGGTCCGTAGGGGCTTGACAAAGGGAAACAAAGAGGGGGGTTGTGTAAGGTATGCGAACCCACAACCCTCTCCTCCAGGCTACCACCACCTGGGTCCACACGGTCTTCCGGCCCCTCAGGAAACCCGGGCGCACCCACTTGGCCTCCTTCTTTGCGGGGCGTGGCGGTGCGGGTGCTTGGAAGTCTTCCCCGGCAACTGGCACAGGGGTAGGGAAGGGGATGAGAGCTCAAAGGGCCGAGACCCCTTCACTCCCCCGCCCACCGCACCTCCAAGGCCAAGCCAAAGGCCTTCTGAAAAAGCCCCGCCTGCTTTTCCGCCTCTACCCGCTCCACCCAAGGGTCCTCCGCGGCCTCGAGGAGAAGGCGAACCCTTTCCCCAAGCTCCACCCTCACCCCCCGCACCCGGCCCGAGCGGGTGCGCTCCAGCATCTCGGCGAGGCGCAACAGGGCGGAAAGCCTTAGGAGGCGCTTGGCGTCTCCCCGCTCCAGGAGGGGCTTTAGGGCCCCGGGAGAGGGGTCGCCCCGGCGGTGGTAGCGCACCAGGAGGCCCAGGAGGGCCTGCTCCCGGTGCCGGAAGCCCAAAAGGGGCTCAGAGAAGACCAGGTAGGCCCCGTGCTTGTGGTGGTCGTGGTAGCCCAGGTGCATGCCGATATCGTGCAGATGGGCGGCTTCCGAAAGGAGGCGCTTTTCCTCCTCTCCCAGGCGGTGCAAGGGGGCAAGCCCGGCGAAAAGCGCCAGGGCCAGGGCCTTCACCCGGTCCCGGTGGGCTTCGGAGAAGGGGTAGCGGCGGAAGAGGCTTTCCACGGCGAAGGCCCGGGGGTTGGGAAGGAGGTGGGGTGGCGGCAGGAACCGGGTGAAGAAGGCCCCTTCCCGGATGCCCATCCCGCTGACCCAAAGCCCCGGGGCTTGGAAATAGGCGAGGAGCGCCCGGAGGAAGGCCAAGGAGGCGGGCAGGGTGCGGGCCCGGTCGGGCTGGAGGCCGGGAAGCTCGGCCCGGTCCTTTAGGGGAAGGCGCAGGACCTTCTCGTAAAGCGCTTCCAACCCCTCCCGGGGCAGGAAGTAGCCGTGGAGGTGTTCCCAGGGGTAGTCCCGCCCCTTGGCGTGGAGGCGGGCGATGGCCCGGAGGTTGCCGCCTAGGCCCACGAGGGGTAAACCCTCCGGTAGCCCCAAGCCCCGAAGCGCCTTGGCCACCGCCTTCTCCAAAGCGCGCACCTCCTTGTGGCTTGGCGGGTCGCTATGGAGGAAGGCCTCCGTGAGCCGGAGGGCCCCGAAGGGTAAGGCCTTCCCCTGGCGGAAGCGGCGGCCTTCCATGCGGGAAACCTGGGCGCTTCCTCCCCCTTGGTCCACCACCAGGGCGTCCTCCAGGAAAAGGCCGTTGGCCACCGCCAGGACCCCCAGGCGGGCCTCCTCCTCCCCCGGCACCACCTGGGCCCGGAGGCCCAACCGCCAAGCCTCCTCCAGGACCAGGTGCCCGTTTTCGGCGTCCCGGATGGCGCTCGTGGCCAGGACCACCACCTCGTCCACGGGGGAGGCCCGGAGGAAATCGGCGAAGGCCCGGAGGGCCTTCCGGCCCCGGGCTAGGGCCTCTTCCACGATGCGCCCCCCTGCAAGCCCTTCCCCCAAGGCCACCGCCTCCCTTAGCTCGTCCGCCAGGAGGTAGTACGCCCCAGGCCGGTAGCGGTAGACCACCAGGCGAAAGGTTCCCGAGCCCAGGTCCAAGACCGCCAAGGAACGCTCCTTGACCTCCTCCTGATCTAAAGCTGGCGTAATCTGTAGCAAATGCGCCTCCTCCCCGAAGCGAGCTGGCTCCAGTTTAACCGGAGGGTGCTCCGGCAAAGCGAGCGACCCGACTTTCCCCTTCTGGAGAGATTTCGCTTTCTTGCCATCTGGAACCGCAACCTGGACGAGTTCTTCGCAGCCCGCATCGCCAAGATCTTTCTGAAGGGGCGCGGGGATGCGGCCCACCTGGCCCTTTTGGAAGAGGCGAGGGCCCAGTCCCTCTATGCGGCGAAGCGCTACTGCGCCCTTCTCAAGGAAGCGGCCCCAACGCTCCAGGTCCTCGCCGCCGAGGCCCTGGACGAGCTGGACTGGATGTACTTCCGCGTCTATCTGGCGGAGGTGGTGGCCCCCCGCACGGACCTCATCCCGTGGGAGGCGGTGGGCGACCTCTCCCACGGGGCCCTTTACTTCGCCTCGCCCAAGCACTTGGTGCGGCTTCCCCAGGACCTGCCCCGCCTCCTCCCGGTGCCGGGAAGGGAGGGTACCTTCGTGCGGCTTGGGGCCTTGGTGCGGGCGCGGAGCGACCTCTTCCTGCCCGAGGAGGCGCCCTTGTACGAGTTCCGGGTCTTGCGCCTTTTGGAAAGCGAGCGGGCCCGGGCGGACTGGGATGAGTTGGCCCAGGCCCTCGAGGGGCGGCAGGAGGGGGTGCCCACCCTCCTGGTGGCCGAGGAGGGCTTCCCGGAGGCCTGGCTCGAGGGCCTACGCCAGGGCCTGGACCTTCTCCCCGAGGAGGTGTTCCGGCTTCCCCCGCCCCTGAACCTCACCCTGGTGGAAACCCTAGTGGAGGCGGGGCCTTCAGGGTGGCGTTTTCCTCCCCTTAAGCCTGCCCGCCCCAAGGCCTTCCTGAAAAACCCCCTAGGGCGATTGCGGCAAGAAGACCTCCTCCTCTACCACCCCTTTGAGGACTACGGCGCCGTGGAACGGTTCGCCGAGGCGGCCCTCCTCCCCGGGGTGGTGGAGGTCTACGCCACCCTTTACCGCATCGGGGAGGAAAACCCCTTGGCGGAGGCCCTCCTGGAAGCGGCCCGGCGGGGAAAGCGGGTGCATGTGCTCCTGGAAGGACGGGCCCGGTTTGACGAGTTGCAGAACCTCCGGTGGTACCTGCGTTTCCTGAGGGCGGGGGTGGAGGTGCTACCCCTTTCCGAGCGCAAGGTTCACGCCAAGGCCCTGCTCCTCTTGACCCGGGAAGGGGGCTTCGTCCATCTGGGCACCGGCAACTACAACCCGCAGAATGGGCGGCTCTACACGGACTTTTCCCTCTTCACCGCCCGGGAGGAGGTGGTGCGGGACGTCCACGCCTTCTTCCGTGCTGTGCGGGAGGGGAGTTTCCCCGGCCTCGCCCTGTTGCGCACGGGGGAGGCCATCCGGACCCTCCTGGTGGAGTCCATCCTGGCGGAGGCCCATCCCAAGGGCCGGGTAATCCTCAAGTTCAACCACCTTACCGACCCCGAGGTGCTCTCCGCCCTGGTGGAGGCGGCGGAGGCGGGGGCCCGGGTGGACCTTCTGGTGCGGAGCACCCTGACCCTACTCCACCCCGCTTTCCACGCCAAAAGCCTGGTGGCCCGCTTCCTGGAACACGCCCGGGTGGCCGCTTTCCGGGCGGGGGGCGCCTGGAAGGTCTACCTCACCAGCGCCGACGCCATGCCCCGGAACTTTCAACAACCGGGGTCTGGGGCAAGAGTCCCCGACCATACTGCGGTAGTGGTTGGTCGGGGAGGTAGAGCCCCAAGCCGCCGCAAGGCGGCTAAACCCACTCACCTTGCTATACTTTGTTTGTGCAGACCCTCACCCTTCGTTGCACCCTCAAGCCTACCGCCGCACAAGAGGCGGCATTGGAGGCCACGGTGCAACTGTTTACTAAGGGTTGCAACCATGCCCTTAGGATAGCTAAAGAGAAGGGGGAGTTTCGCAAGTTCAGGTTGCAACGTCTGGTTTACCGGGACCTCCGGGCGATGGGACTCTCGGCCAACCTGGCGATACAAGCTATCTTCCGTGTGGCCCGAAGGAAGGGTAGTCGGGCCAAGTTCTACCGACCCACCTCCTGTACCTTTGACCAGCGCACCCTGTCCCTGCGGGGTGAGTCGGTTTCGCTGACCACGGTATCTGGCCGGATGGTCATCCCGATGAAGCTGGGCAACTACCAGCGGGACCTTCTGCAACGGGCTAAGAGCGTCCAAGGCGGGGTGCTCACCAAAGGGCCGAGGGGTAAATGGTACATCCACCTTTATCTCCGCATAGAAACCCCTGAGCCCCCTAGCGGTGAGGGCAAGGTGGTAGGGGTTGACCTGGGACAGAAGGCGCTCGCTACCCTCTCCACCGGGGTGCAGTTTTCCGGCGGCTTCCTCAAGGGGAAGCGCTTGCACTACCTGGAGAAGCGGGCCGAAGTACGGAGCAAGCTGGATTGCCCTTCCGAACGCACCAAAGGGGTGAAGCGCCTTTGGGCACGGCTTACGGGAAGGGAGGCCCGCTTTGTAAAACATGCCCTGCACACCCTGACGAGGCGGATCGTGGACAGCCTGGAGCCTGGGGACATCCTGGCGATAGAAGACCTGACGGGTCTCAGAGAACGAACTACCAAGCGAGGGGCTAAGGAAAGGCACCTGCATAACCTCTGGCCCTATGCCCGCCTGCGCTCCCTTTTGGAGTATAAGGCGGCGCTCAAGGGAGTTCAGGTGGTAGCCGTTGATCCCAAGTATACCAGCCAGGAATGCCCCCGGTGCGGCCACACGGCCAGGGAGAACCGCAGGAGCCAGGCCCTTTTCCGGTGTCAGCGGTGTGGC